>NZ_JBHUWD010000002.1:0-266564 GCF_042670205.1 Luteimicrobium sp. NPDC057192
AAGCTAAGCCCTTCAGCGCCGATGGTACTGCCCTGGTGACGGGGTGGGAGAGTAGGACGCCGCCGAACACCCATTCAACCGAAGGCCACCCCCACCGGGGGTGGCCTTCGGCATACCCAGATACCGGCGACGCCGACGGGTCTCAGGTCGTCCAGGCTCACCCTTCGGCGGTTCGCGGTCTGCCCCCTGACACCCATGGTGTCTCGCCGTGCGGTGCGTCCACGCCCGACGACTCGGGCGCTGCAGGTGGTCGTCTCGGCACGGCCGGTCAGCGCTGCACTCGGGCAGACGGCGGGCAACTCGGCGGTGCGGTCCCGGGACCGGGGACGCATGGTCCCGGCTGCTCGTGCGACGGGGCGCACGGGTGCTGGTGCGAGAGAGCGCGGCGCCCCCGTGGGACAATCGTTGCAGGAGCGCCCGGTGTGGCGCCGGCGGGCAGTCCGCGTCCTGGACGCGTCCGCTCGACGTGACGCCCGAGCCGCCGGCTCGAGCCGGCAGAAGCTGACACGGGGACGACCGCGGCGAAGGTGCGAGAGCGTGCCGGTCGTCGGAGCCCCGACGCGCGGCGCCATCCAGGGCACGACAGGATCAAGAACAGTGAAGCGCGTCGGGGCGACCCGCGAACATGCGCACGGAACGAGGAGCGACCACGTGAGCGATCAGGCCAGCAGCGGCGACGACGAGCGTCGCGGCAAGGACGGATCCGGGCCGCGTCGGAGCCCGGACGGACGGCAGAGCCGCGGCCGTGACGAGCGTGGGGCGGACCGCGGCGGGCGGGGCTCCGGTCCTGACCGCTCTTCGTACGGGCGCCGTGACGGGGACGCATCGGGGCGGGACCCGCAGCGCGGTGGCCCCCGAGGCCGCAGCGAGGGAAGCTACGGGCGCCGTGACGTCAGCTCCTCGCCGCGAGGCGGCCAGGACCGTGGTGGCTCTGCGCGGCACGGCGGGCCCGCTCGTGGGTCGGACGACACGCGCCGTTCCTCGTACCGGTCCGCCGACGGCGACCGGCGAGCCTCGTACGGTCGCGACGACCGTGGGGACCGTCCGGTCTGGCGTCGTGACGGCGACGGTGGCCGTACCGATCGCGGTGCCCGGACGGGCGACGCCCGTGGCGGGCGCTCGTGGAACGAAGGCGGCCGTCCTCGTGACGATCGTCGCGGCTCGGCCGGCGGCCAGCAGGACCGTAGGGCGACGGACTCCGCGCGCGGCGGTCGTCCCCCGGCCGGTCGCACGCGGGACGAGGGCGGGTATCGCGGCAGCGACGACCGGCGTACCTCCCGCGGCGGCGGCGAGGGCCGTCCTTACGGCGGCGACGACCGGCGTACCTCCCGCGGCGGTGACGACCGACGTCCTTACGGCGCCGGCGCGGCCGGCGATCAACGCCGGTCCGGTCCGGGCCGGGCGGAGCGGGGCGGGGAGACGGGGCGCGAGCGGCGTCCCTACGCGTCGGGGCAGGGGCCTCGCCGCGACAGCGGGCCGTCGTCGTACCAGCGGGCGGACCGTGGCGCCGGCGACGGGCGCCGTGACGGGACCGGGTTCGACCGTCCTCGTCGTGAGGGCGACCGTGGCGGGTTCGACCGTCCGCGTCGGGATGACCGGGGCGGATCTGGCGGGCGTGGTCCGTCGGAACGCCGTGGTGGCCGTCCCGACCGGGCGGGTGCGCCGCGCACCGACTCGCGACCGCCTCGCGCGTTCGAGGACCGACCGCGTGGTCCGGAGCTCCCCGACGACGTGACGATCTCGCAGCTCGACCGCGCGGTGCGCGGCCAGCTCCGCGGACTCGCGAAGGACAACGCCGAGACGGTCGGGCGGCACCTCGTGATGACCGGGCGTCTCCTCGACACCGACCCCGAGCTCGCGTACGAGCACGCCCAGGCGGCCGTCCGGCGCGCGGGGCGCATCGACGTCGTGCGGGAGGCTGCCGGGCTCGCCGCGTACCGCCTCGGCCACTACGCGGAAGCGCTCCGTGAGCTCCGGACGGTGCGCCGGCTGAACGGCTCGTCCGAGCATCTGCCGATCATGGCGGACGCCGAGCGCGGTCTCGGACGCCCGGAGCGCGCCCTCGACCTGGCGCGGACGCCGGAGGCCGAGACTCTCGACGCGTACGGCCGCACCGAGCTGGCCCTCGTGGTCGCGGGTGCGCGCCTCGACCTCGGGCAGACCGAGGCCGCCCTGGCCGTCCTCGACTCGATCCCCGCCGGCGACGTCGGCAGCCTCGAGCTGCGGCACCGCGTGAGCGAGGTCCGGGCCGACGTCCTCGAGGCGCTCGGACGGATCGACGAGGCGGGCGCGCTGCGTGTCGCTCTCGGCGAGCCGGAGGACGAGATCGTCGTGGTCGACCTCGAGGAGGACGACGAGGAAGACGACACGACCGACCGGACCGCCGACGTCTCCGAGGGTGCTCCGGAGGAGCCGAGCGAGACGGACGAGACGAACCACCCGGACGAAGAGACGTCCGACGAGCTCGCCGGCGCCACGTCGGTGGGGTCGGCCGACGTCACAGACGGCGGGCCTGCGGAGACCGAGGCCGGCGACGAGCAGGAGGCTCGGTGACCGCCGGTCTGCGTGGGACGGACCGTCCGCTCGCGGAGCTCCACGACCTGGCGCTCGTGGACCTGGACGGTGTCGTCTACAAGGGGCACGAGCCCGTTCCGCACGCCGCGGCGAGCCTGACGGCCGCGCGCGAGCGCGGGCTGGCGCTCCAGTTCGTGACGAACAACGCGTCCCGCGAGCCCGAGGCCGTCGCCGAGCAGCTGACGTCGCTCGGCGTGGACACCCGGCCGGGCGAGGTCTTCACCGCTGCCCAGGCCGGCGCTGCGCTGCTGACGACCCGCCTGGAGGCGGGCGCGCGCGTCTTGGTGGTGGGCGGCGCGGGCCTGCACACCGCGGTCAGCGCGGCGGGCTACGTGGTGGTCGCGTCGGCAGCCGACGCGCCGGACGCCGTGATCCAGGGCTTCGCCCCCACGCTCGGGTGGCCGGACCTCGCCGAGGCTGCGTACGCGGTGGCGGCCGGGGCGTGGTTCGTCGCGACGAACCTGGACCTGTCGCTGCCGACCGACCGGGGGTACGCACCGGGCAACGGAGCGCTCGTGGGCGCGGTGCAGGCGGCGACGGGCGTCCGGCCCGACAGCGCCGGCAAGCCCGAGCCGACGATGTACCGGCTGGCGGTCGAGCGCACGGGCGCGCGGTCGCCGCTCGTCGTGGGCGACCGACTCGACACCGACCTGGCGGGGGCGCGCGCCGCCGGCTATCCCGGGCTGCACGTGCTGACGGGCGTGAGCTCGGCGCGTGACGCGGTCCTCGCCCGCGCGGGCGAGCGACCGGACTACCTGGGTGCCGACCTGCGCTCGCTCGCGGACGTGCACCCGGCGCCCGAGCGTGCCGGCGACTGGTGGGCGTGCGGGGACGCGGCGGCTCGCGTCGCCGACGGCGCGCTCGAGGTCCGGGGCGACGACCTGGACGCGGTGCGCGCCGCGTGCGCGGCAGCGTGGGACGCGGCCGACCGTGGCGCACCGGTCGACCCCGACACGGTCCCGGCTCTGGGTGTGGGTTCTGCCCGCGAGGTGGCGTCGGACAGGTAGCGTTGTGCCGCCGGACCCGGTGCACGATCCCGGTGACCCGTGAGGGTCGGGAGGTCGCGCGGGTGGCGGCACCGCACAGGCAACAGCGCCGCGGCCGGGCCGCGGACACACCGACGGGAGTGCAGATGACCAGCGACGCCGCGTACGACGCCCCGACCGGGGACGAGACGGTCGACGGCGCCGTCGGCCGGCTGCGGGAGGTCGGCGACCTTCCCCTCCGCGAGCAGGTCGCGGTCTTCGAGGCGGTCCACGCGGCCCTGCAGGACCGTCTCGCGGAGACCGAGGACTGACACGTGGCGGCAAGGCTCGACGCGGAGCTGGTGCGTCGCGGCCTCGCGCGGTCGCGGCGTGAGGCGGCAGCGCTCGTGGCCGCGGGACGGGTGCGCGTCGGAGGGCGGACGGTGACCCGGCCCGCCACGCCCGCACCGACGGACGGTGAGCTCGAGGTCGACCGGCCGGCGGACGATGCCGGCTGGGCGTCCCGGGCCGCGCACAAGCTCGAGAGTGCGCTCCTCGCGCTCGACGACGCCGGGATCGCCGTCCCGGTCGACGGCGCCGTGTGCCTCGACCTGGGTGCGTCGACGGGCGGCTTCACCGACGTGCTGCTGCGCCGCGGCGCGCGACGGGTGGTGGCGGTGGACGTCGGGCACGGGCAGCTGGTCGACCGGATCCGCGAGGATCCGCGCGTCGACGTGCGCGAGGGCGTGAACGCCCGCGACCTCGCCTCCGGCGACCTGCCGGAGCGGCCCGGGCTCGTGGTGGGCGACCTGTCGTTCATCTCGCTGGGGCACGTGCTCCCCGCCGTCGGGCGGGTCGCGGCGCCCGCCGCGTCCGCGCTGCTGCTGGTCAAGCCTCAGTTCGAGGTGGGCCGCGAGCGGCTCGGGGCCGGCGGAGTCGTCCGTGACCCCGCGCTGCACGAGGACGCCGTGCTGGGCGTGGTCGACTCGGCCCGGGCGGAGGGCTGGACGGTGCGGGCGGTCGTGCCGAGCCCGCTGCCGGGCCCGCACGGGAACCGGGAATTCGTGCTCGTGCTGGTGCGCCGGGACGCGCCGCACGAGGAGCGAACGGGGGCGACGCCGGGCACGCTGAGCCTGCGGGACGCCGTCCGCGCGGCCGTCGCTGCACCGGTGGAGCAGGCCGACGACGACTGGAGCGCCCCGCCGACGCCGACGGCGTACGTCGTGGGCGACGGGCGGGACGACAACGACGAGGAGGTGGGCGCGTGAGCGCGCGCAAGGTGGTCATCGTGGCGCACGGCGGCCGGCCGGAGGCCCTCGCCGCGCTGACGGAGACGATCCGTGAGCTGCAGGCGGCCGGCTTCGAGGCGGTCCTGCACGACGACGACCTCGCGGAGGCGTTCGGCGACCCCGTCGACGTCGTGCGGACCCGGGAGGGCATCGGGGACGCCGAGCTCGTCCTCGTCCTGGGCGGCGACGGCACGATCCTGCGCGCCGCCGAGCTCACGCACGGCACGGGCGTGCCGCTGCTGGGGGTGAACCTGGGGCACGTCGGCTTCCTCGCCGAGTTCGACCGGGAAGACCTGCACCAGGCCGTCCAGCGTCTCGCGGCGGGCGAGTACACGGTCGAGGAGCGCGGAGTGCTCGAGGTGACCGTGACGCGTCCCGGCGACGACGAGCCGCTGCGCGGGTGGGCTCTCAACGAGGCGACCCTCGAGAAGGCCGACCGGTCGCGGATGATCGAGGTCGCGATCGCGGTCGACGGGCGGCCGCTGTCGTCGTTCGGCTGCGACGGCGTGGTGCTCTCGACCGCGACGGGCTCGACCGCGCACGCGTTCTCCGCCGGCGGCCCCGTGGTGTGGCCCGACGTCGACGCGATGCTGCTCGTCCCGATCGCCGCGCACGCCCTGTTCGCGCGGCCCCTGGTCGTCGGGCCGTCGTCGTCGCTGGGGCTGGAGATCCTGACGACGTCGGTGTCGCCTGGCATGCTCACGTGCGACGGGCGGCGGCGCGTCGACATGCCCGTCGGCTCGCGCGTGGAGGTGCGACGTGGCCCGGAGCCGATCCGGCTCGCCCGGCTCAACCGGGCGCCGTTCACGGACCGGCTCGTCGACAAGTTCGCGCTGCCCGTCGTCGGGTGGCGGCAGCTCGCCGCGTCACGCGCGGCCCACGAGGGCGTCACGCCGGGGAAGGGGGTCTGAGTGCTCGAGGAGATCGCGATCGAGAACCTCGGGGTCATCGACTCCGCTCGCATCGTGCTCGGCCCTGGTCTCACGGTCATCACGGGCGAGACCGGCGCCGGCAAGACGATGCTCCTGACCGGCCTCTCACTGCTCATGGGTGGCCGGGCCGACCCCGCGACGGTCCGTCCCGGAGCGGCCAAGGCCGTGGCCGAGGGACGGCTCCGCGTCCCCGACGGCTCCGGCGCGGCCGCGGTCGTGGACGAGTCCGGCGGGGCGCTCGACGACGACGGGACGGTCGTGGTGGTCCGCACGGTGGCCGCCGAGGGGCGCTCGCGCGCCCACGTGGGCGGCCGCGGGGTGCCGCAGGCCGTCCTCGCCGACCTCGCCGCCGAGCTCGTGACGGTGCACGGGCAGGCCGACCAGCTGCGCCTGCGCGCACCGGCGCAGCAGCGGGCGGCGCTCGACGCGTTCGCGGGCGCGGACCACGCGGCCACGCTCGGGCGCTACCGTGCCGCCTGGACCGAACGGGGGGCCCTGGCCGCGCGCCTCGAGGAGCTCACGGGCGCCGCCCAGGAGCGCGCGCGCGAGGCCGAGCTCCTCCGCCTCGGGCTCGCGGAGGTCGAACGGGTCGAGCCGCAGCCCGGCGAGGACGACGCGCTCGACGCCCAGGTCGCCCGGCTCACCAACGTCGAGGACCTGCGCACGGCCGCCCAGCTCGCCCACGACGCCCTCTCCGGGCTCGAGGAGGCGGACGCCCAGGCGGGCGCCGTCGTCCTGCTCGACCAGGCGTGGCGCGCTCTCGACGGCGCCGCCGCGCAGGATCCGGCGCTCACCGCGCTCGCGGCACGGGTCCACGAGGCCGCGTACGCGCTGCAGGACGCCGCGACCGAGCTCGCCTCCTACGTCCAGGACCTGCAGGCCGACCCCGCGGCGCTCGAGGCCGCGCACGCGCGGCGGGCCGAGCTCGTGGCGCTGACCCGGTCGTACGGCAGCACGATCGACGAGGTCCTCGCGTGGGCGCGCGACGCCGGGCTGCGCCTGCTCGACCTCGAGGACGACGGCACCCGCGTCGAGGAGGCCCGCGCCCGGCTCGCCGAGCTCGACACCGAGCTGCGGGGGCTCGCCGACCAGCTCACCACGAGCCGGCGCCACGCCGCGACCGAGCTCGCGGACGCGGTGACCGCCGAGCTGGCGGGCCTCGCGATGTCGGGCGCACGGCTCGCGGTGCGGGTCGACGACGCCGACGAGCCGGGCCCGTGGGGTGCGGACGTCGTCGCGCTCGAGCTCGTCCCGCACGCGGGGGCGCCCGCCCGCCCGCTCGGCAAGGGGGCGTCGGGCGGCGAGCTCTCGCGCGTGATGCTGGCGATCGAGGTGGCGCTCGCGGAGCGCCACGGTGACGCGTCCGACGCGCCGCTGCCCGCCTTCGTGTTCGACGAGGTCGACGCCGGGGTCGGTGGCCGCGCGGCCGTCGAGGTCGGCCGCCGCCTGGCCGAGCTCGCCCGGCGCGCCCAGGTGATCGTCGTCACGCACCTCGCCCAGGTCGCCGCGTTCGCCGACACGCACGTCGTCGTCGCCAAGTCCACCAGCGGCGGGGCGGGGACCGAGAGCGCTGCCCCCGTGACCGCCTCGGACGTGCGCGCCGTCGACGGCGACGAGCGCGTCCGCGAGCTCGCTCGGATGCTCTCGGGGCAGGAGGACTCGGACGCGGCGCTCCGCCACGCGGCCGAGCTCCTGGAGGCCGGCCGGCCGGCCGCGGCACCGGACGTGGGACGATAGCCCCGATGAGACTCACGCTGCGCAGGCCGCCGTCCGACCAGGACGCGAGCGACGTCCAGGGCCCCGCGAGGGTCGACCGGCGCACCAAGGCGCTGACGAAGCGGCTCGACCCGGGGGACGTCGCGGTCATCGACCACGAGGACATCGACCGCGTCGCGGCCGATGCCCTCGTCGCTGCGCGCCCCGCAGCCGTGCTCAACGCCGCGAAGTCCATCTCGGGCCGCTACCCGAACCTCGGCCCCCAGGTCCTGGTCGAGGCGGGGATCCCGCTGGTCGACGATCTCGGGCCCGACGTGATGTCCGTGCACGAGGGCACGCAGCTCCGCGTCGAGGGCGGCGACGTCTACGCGGGCGACGAGCTCGTCGCGTCAGGGCAGGACCAGGACGAGGCGAGCGTGCTGGAGGCGATGGACGCCGCGCGCGAGGGCCTGTCGGCCGAGCTCGAGGCGTTCGCCGCCAACACGATGGAGTACCTCACGCGCGAGAAGGACCTCCTCCTCGACGGCGTGGGCGTGCCCGACATCAGCACGCCGATCGACGGACGGCACGTCCTCATCGTCGTGCGCGGCTACCACTACCGCGAGGACCTGCAGATCCTCCGGCCCTACATCACCGACTACAAGCCGGTGCTCGTCGGCGTCGACGGCGGCGCGGACGCGATCCTCGACGAGGGGTTCAAGCCGGACCTCATCGTCGGGGACATGGACTCGGTGTCCGACCGGGCGCTCGCGTGCGGGGCGGAGATCGTCGTGCACGCGTACCGCGACGGGCGCGCCCCGGGCCTCGAGCGGGTCCAGCAGCTCGGCGTGGACCCGGTCGTGTTCCCCGCGACGGGCACGAGCGAGGACATCGCGATGCTCATCGCCGACGACAAGGGCGCCGAGGTGATCGTCGCGGTCGGCACGCACGCGACGCTCGTCGAGTTCCTCGACAAGGGGCGCGCGGGCATGGCGAGCACCTTCCTCACCCGCCTCCGGGTCGGCAGCAAGCTCGTCGACGCCAAGGGCGTCTCGCGGCTGTACCGTTCGACGATCTCGAACGTCCAGCTCGTGCTCCTCTCGCTCGCCGGGCTGCTCGCCGTCGTCGCGGCGCTCGCGGCGACCGCGGCCGGGCAGACCCTGTTCGGCCTCCTCGGGGCGCGGTTCGACGACGTGTGGTCGTGGATCCGCTCGCTCTTCGGCGGCTGACGCCCGCGCCGACGGCCCCGACGCCGTCGCCCACCGCACCCGGCCCGCACCCGACCGTCGGCACGACGCCCGACCGTGACCAAGAAAGCCCTTCGTGATCAACTTCCGGTACCACGTCGTCTCCCTGATCTCGGTGTTCCTCGCACTCGCGGTCGGGATCATCCTGGGCGCCGGCCCGCTCAAGGAGTCGATCGGCAACCAGCTGAGCGGGCAGGTGTCGTCGCTGCGGGCCGAGAAGGAGCAGCTGCGCACCGACCTCGACGACGCGCGGACGTCCGCGGACCGCGGCACGACCGCGCTCGCGGCGCTCGCACCCACCGTGCTCGACGGCGTCCTGCCGGGTGACCAGGCGACCGTGGTCGAGGTCAGCCCCGACCTCGACGACCAGTTCAAGGCGGTCTCGACCCAGCTCAAGGCCGCCGGTGCCGACGTGCGCGGACGCGTCCGGCTCGAGTCGGCGTGGCTGAGCGAGTCCGGCGCCGACGCGCGTCAGCAGGGCGTGGAGGCCGCGCTCGCGGCGGGGCTGCCGCTCGACACGACCGCGTCGCAGGAGAAGCAGCTCGCACAGGCGCTCGCGCTCTCACTGACGATGTCGACGAGCGCGACCGACCACCAGCTCGCGGCGTCGGCCCGCACGACGCTCAAAGCGCTCGCCGAGGCGAAGCTCGTGACCGTCGAGCGGACGCCGACGGTCGCGTCCACCGCGCTCCTCGTGCTCGCGGGCTCCGCCGACTCTCAGCCGGCCACCGACGGCACGACCGCCCCGACGGACGCCAAGGCGCTCGCGTACGCCCAGGCGCGCGAGGAGGAGGTCGTCGTGGCGCTGCACACCAGCGAGCCGGCGACCGTGGTCGCGGGGCCGGCCGGCGAGTCCGACAGCCTGGTCGCGGCGGTGCGCCACGACGGGGACCTGCAGGTCATGGTGAGCACGGTCAGCGGGATCTCGACCCTGATCGGTCAGGTCAGCGTGCCCCTCGCCCTCGCCGACCAGGCGCAGGGCACCGTCGGCCACTACGGCTTCGACGACGGCGCGACGCAGGCGATCCCGCCGCGCCCCGAGGCCGAGTCCACCTCGACCGACACCAAGAAGGGCTGACGATGGCTGCAGGACGTCTCGCGCGCGCCGTCGTGGGCGCCGCCACCGCTGCCGCCGCGACCGTGGCCGTCCGGGCGCTCGCCGCACGTCGGGCGCCGGGGGGCGCCGAGCGGTGGGAGCGGGTCAACCACCGTGGTGAGCCCGTGAGCATGCTCGAGGGTCCGGCGGTCGCCGCGGGTCTCACCGTCGGTGCGGCCGCGGCCCTCCCGGGACGGCTGGGCGCCGCGGCCGCTCTCGCGACGGCCGGCGGCGCGGCGTTCGGGATCGTCGACGACCTCGCCGAGGACACGTCCCGGCGCACCAAGGGGCTGCGCGGGCACCTGGGCGCGCTGGCGCACGGCGAGCTCACGACGGGTGGCCTCAAGGTCCTCGGCATCGGGGCGACGGCGTGCGTCGCGGCCTGCGTCCGCGGGGCGCGGGGGAGCGAAGGTCCCGTGGCGCGCGGCTTCGACGTCGTCGTCGACACGGCCCTCGTGGCGGGGACCGCGAACCTCCTCAACCTGCTCGACCTGCGGCCGGGTCGCGCCCTCAAGGCCGCCGCGGGGGCGTCGGTGCTCCTGGCGCCGCTCGCGCCGTCGACCGCGTCGGCCACCGGCCCGGTGCTCGGGGCCGCGGCAGCCGCCGCGTCCTGCGACCTCGCCGAGCGCGACATGCTCGGCGACGGCGGAGCGAACGCGCTCGGAGCGCTCGTCGGCGTCCAGGCCACCGGGCTCGCCCGTCCGCTGCGGGTCGCCGTCCTCGCGGGCGTCGTCGGGCTGACCGTCGCGAGCGAGCGGGTCAGCTTCTCCGCGGTGATCGACCGCACGCCCGCGCTCCGGACGCTCGACCGGCTCGGGCGCCGGGGGTGAGCGTCCCCGGCCGCTTGCGGGGGGCGACGCAGAGCCTCGCGGGCGCCGCGCTGCTCATCACGGTCGTCACGATCGCCAGCCGGCTGCTCGGCTTCGCGCGCCAGTTCGTCCAGGCCCACGAGGTCGGCACCGCCGGGGTGGGGACTGCGTACGCGAGCGCGAACCTCCTGCCGAACATCCTCTACGAGGTCGCGGCGGGCGGGGCGCTCGCGGGGGCGGTCGTCCCGATCCTCGCCGGTGCCATCGCGCGTCGCGCGCGGCTCGACGTGAACCGGTCGGCGTCCGCGCTGCTGACGTGGGCGCTGCTGGTCCTCGTGCCGCTCGCGCTCGTCGTGCTCGTGCTCGCCGGTCCGATCACGTCGCTGATCCCGAACGTGGGCCACGGCGCGACCGCCGCGACGACGACCTACTTCCTGCGCGTGTTCGCGCTCCAGATCCCCCTGTACGGGGTGGGCTTCGTGCTCTCGGGCGTGCTCCAGGCGCACAAGCGGTTCTTCTGGCCGGCCGCCGCGCCGATGCTGTCGAGCGTCGTCGTGATCGCCGCGTACCTCGTGTTCGGGCACCTGGACGCCGACCCGACGGACGTCGCCGCCGCGTCCCGGTCCGCGCTCGCGTGGCTCGCATGGGGCACGACGGCGGGCGTCGCCGCGATGTCGCTGCCGCTGTTCGTCCCGGCCTGGCGGACGGGCACGTCGCTGCGCCTCACCCTCCGGTTCCCGCCCGGCCAGGCCGCGCGGGCGCGCCGGCTTGCGCTCGCCGGCGTGGGCGCCGTCGTCGCGCAGCAGGTCGCCTCGCTCGCGATCCTGTGGGCGGCGAACCGCTGGGGCGGGGACGGCGCGTTCCCGGTCTACCAGTACGCGCAGGCCGTCTACGTGCTGCCGTACGCGGTGCTCGCGGTGCCCCTCGCGACGAGCACGTTCCCGCGGCTGGCGGAGCGCGCGTCGCTCGGCGACCACGCGGGTTTCTCGCGTCTCGTCGCCACGACCACCCGGATCGTGCTCACCGTGACCGCCGCGGGGGTCGCCGCGCTCGTCGCCGCGAGCGACGCGGTCCAGTCGCTGTTCGACACGTTCACGCCCGGTGGCGTGGCGGGGATGGCGGCGACCGTGGCGTGGCTCGCGCCTGGCCTCCTCGGCTTCGCGCTCGTCTTCCACCTGTCGCGGGTCCTGTACTCGCTCGACCACGGCCGTGCGGCCGTCCGTGCGACGGCGCTCGGCTGGGGGGTGGTGGTCGTGGCGTCGCTGGTGCTCCCGCCGGTCCTCGTCCGGCACGCGTCGGACCCCGTCCGCACTCTGGAGGGCGTCGGCGCCGCCACGAGCCTCGGCATGACCGTCGCCGGCGCGGCCCTGCTGTGGGCCGTGCACCGCTACGCGCCAGGCCGCCCGCTCGTGGGGCTCGCGCGCACCCTGGTCGCGCTCGTCGTCGGCGCGGCGCTGGGCGCCCTGGCCGGGCTGGTCACGAGCGACCTGATCCTGCCGGACGACGCCGGCTGGCTCGCGGCGCTCGGCGCCGGGGTCCTGGCCGCGGCCGTCGGTGCTGCGGTCGTGGTGGTCGTCTCGCTCGTCGGTGACCGCCCCACGCTCCGGGGTCTGACGTCGCTGCGCCGGCGCGACCCCGGCCCGGTGGTCCCGGCCGGCCCCGGGACCGCCACCGCCGACGACACGCGGGAGGACGCATGAGGGTGCTGCAGGTGCTGGGCTCGAGCGCGGGCGGGGTGGGGCGGCACGTCGGCCAGGTCGTGTCGGCGCTGAGCTCCGCGGGTGACGACGTCGTGGTGGCGGGCCCGGCCGTGGTGCGCCCCCTCGTCGGCACCGACGCCCGGTTCGAGGCGGTCGAGATCACGGACCGGCCCCGCGTCGGTGACGTCGCCGCCGTGCGCAGGCTCGCCGCGCTGGGACGGGGAGCGGACGTCGTGCACGCGCACGGCCTGCGCGCCGGGGCGCTGGCCATCCTCGGGGTCCGGGGCTTGCGTCGGGCGCCGGCCGACGGCTCCCGCCGCCCGCACGTCGTCGTCACGCTGCACAACCTGCCCGTCGGCGGGCGGGCCGTGCGCGCGGTGTCCGCGGTGCTCGAGGGCGTGGTCGGGCGAGGGGCGGACGTCGTGCTCGGGGTGAGCCCCGACCTCGTCACGCTCGCGACGGCGCGCGGGGCCCGCCGGGCGGAGCTCGCGCTCGTCCCGGCGCCGCGCGCGGCGGCCGCCGAGGACGACCCGGCCCAGGTGCGGCGCACGCGCGCCGCGCTCGGCCTCGCGGACGACGAGCGGCTCCTCGTCACCGTGGCGCGGCTCGCGCCCCAGAAGGGCCTCGGCGACGTGGTCGCGGCGGCGCGCGTGCTCGCCGGGACGCCCCACCGGTTCCGCTGGGTCGTCGCGGGCGACGGGCCGCTGCGCGGTGAGCTCGAGGCGGACGTCCGCGCGTCGGGCGTGCCCGTCGAGCTCCTGGGGGCGCGCGACGACGTCGGCGCGCTCCTCGCAGCCGCCGACGCGGCCGTCAGCACCGCGCGGTGGGAGGGTCAGCCGCTCTGGCTGCAGGAGGCCCTCGCGCACGGTGCGGCGATCGTCGCGACCGACGTCGGCGGGACCGGTGCGGTCGTGGGGGACGCGGCGGTGCTCGTGGGTGCGGAGCCCGCTTCGGGGATCGGGGGAGCGGTCGCCGAGGCCGTCGCACGGCTCCTGGCCGACGACGACGCCCGCGCCGCCGTGCGCGGGCGTGCGCGGGCGCGCGCAGCCGCCCTCCCGACGGGGGCGGACGTCGTCGAGCAGCTCACGGCCGTCTACGCGGGCGGTGCCACGGGCGACTGAGCGCCCGGCAATGCCGACGCGGACCTCGCCGCCGCGGACCCCGCCGCCGCGGGCGGCCGACGTCACAGCGCGCCGCTCCGGCGCCGCCTCTGTCCGCTGTTAGGATGGAGTTCCGTGGCAGATCACTCGAGCAGGCTCCCCAACCGCCCCGGCACCGCGCACCGACTTCGCGCAGACTCCCCGACCCGACACGTCTTCGTCACGGGGGGTGTGGCCTCCTCTCTCGGCAAGGGCCTGACCGCCTCGAGCCTCGGACGCCTCCTGCGGGCCCGCGGCCTGCGCGTCAAGATGCAGAAGCTCGACCCGTACCTCAACGTCGACCCGGGCACGATGAACCCGTTCCAGCACGGCGAGGTGTTCGTCACGGAGGACGGCGCGGAGACCGACCTCGACATCGGCCACTACGAGCGGTTCCTCGACGTCGACCTCGAGGCGTCCGCGAACGTCACCACGGGCCAGGTCTACTCGAACGTCATCGCGAAGGAGCGGCGCGGCGAGTACCTCGGCGACACCGTCCAGGTCATTCCGCACATCACCGACGAGATCAAGGCGCGCATGCGCGCGCAGGCCGGCGACGACGTCGACGTGATCATCACGGAGATCGGCGGCACCGTCGGCGACATCGAGTCCCAGCCGTTCCTCGAGGCCGCGCGCCAGGTCCGCCACGACGTCGGCCGCGACGACGTGTTCTTCCTCCACGTCTCGCTCGTGCCGTACATCGGCCCGTCCGGCGAGCTCAAGACCAAGCCCACGCAGCACTCGGTCGCCGCGCTGCGCAGCATCGGCATCCAGCCCGACGCGATCGTCCTGCGGTGCGATCGTGAGGTCCCCGAGTCCACGAAGCGCAAGATCGCGAACTTCACGGACGTCGACGAGGAGGCGGTCGTCACCGCCAAGGACGCGCCGAGCATCTACGACATCCCGCGCGTGCTGCACTCCGAGGGCCTCGACGCGTACGTCGTGCGCCGGCTGGGCCTGCCCTTCCACGACGTCGACTGGGCCGGCTGGGACGACCTGCTGCGCCGCGTCCACGAGCCCGCCCACGAGGTCGAGGTCGCGCTCGTCGGCAAGTACGTCGACCTGCCCGACGCCTACCTGTCGGTGACCGAGGCGCTGCGCGCCGGCGGCTTCCACCACGACGCGAAGGTCCACGTGCGCTGGGTCGCCTCCGACACGTGCGAGACGCCCGAGGGTGCCCGCAAGCACCTCGGCGGCGCGGACGCCGTCCTCATCCCGGGCGGCTTCGGCGTCCGCGGGATCGAGGGCAAGCTCGGCGCGCTGCGCTGGGCCCGCGAGAACAAGGTCCCGACGCTCGGGATCTGCCTCGGCCTGCAGTCGATGGTCATGGAGTACGCACGCACGGTGCTCGGCCTTGCCGACGCGTCGTCGTCGGAGTTCGACCCCGACACGAAGCACCCCGTGGTCGCCACCATGGAGGAGCAGCTCGCGATCGTCGGCGGCGACGGCGACCTGGGCGGGACCATGCGGCTCGGCTCGTACGAGGCCGTCCTCACCCCGGGCTCGGTCGTCGCGCAGGCGTACGGCTCCGAGCGCGTGACCGAGCGGCACCGGCACCGCTACGAGGTGAACAACGCCTACCGCAAGCAGCTCGAGGACGCCGGCTTCGTCGTGTCGGGCACGAGCCCGGACGGCTCGCTCGTGGAGTTCGTCGAGCTGCCCGCGGACGTGCACCCGTACTACGTCGCGACCCAGGCGCACCCGGAGTTCAAGTCGCGGCCGACGCGCTCGCACCCCCTGTTCGCGGGCCTCGTCGGCGCCGCCCTCGCTGTCCGCTCCGGCGCCGGGGAGCCCGCGGAGGACGTCGCGGCCGAGGCGCTGTGAGCCCCGAGCAGGCGGCCGTCGGGCCGGAGTCCGAGGAGCCCGTCGTGCGTGACGTGCTCGCGCCGCGGCCGGTGCTGCGGCGCGAGCTCGTCCACCACGGGCGGATCTGGGACGTGGTCACCGACGAGGTAGAGCTCGGAGGAGGGACCGTTGTCTCCCGGGAGGTCGTCGACCACCCGGGCGCGGTGGCCGTCGTCGCGCTCGACGGCGACGACCGGGTCCTCCTGCTGCGCCAGTACCGGCACCCGGTCGGGCGCGAGCTCTGGGAGGTCCCGGCCGGGCTGCTCGACGTCGCGGGGGAGCCCGCGGAGGACGCGGCGGCGCGCGAGCTCGGCGAGGAGGCGGACCTGCGGGCGGCACGCTGGGACGTGCTCACCGACTACTACACGAGCCCGGGCGGGAGCTCCGAGGCGCTGCGGGTGTTCCTCGCCCGCGACCTGTCGCCCGTGCCCGACGCCGAGCGGCACGTCCGCGAGGACGAGGAGCGTGACATCGAGCTGCGCTGGGTCGCGCTCGACGACGCCGTCGCGGCGGTCCTGACGGGCGCCGTGCACAACCCGTCGGCCGTCGTCGGCGTGCTCGCGGCGCACGTAGCCCGGTCCGCCGGGTGGTCGACGCTGCGCCCGGTCGACGCGCCGTGGCCGGAGCGGAGGACCGCGACCATGATGGAGCGCGCCGCCGCCGAGGCGCCCGGCGCCGACGGGTCCCACCAGGCGTGACGCGGCCCGCGGCTGCGCGGCGAGGTGCCGTCGGTGCGACCCCGGCGCCGCTAGGGTGGTCGTCGTGCCTGGCTCCCCTCCTCCCTCGGACGCCGTCGACGTGACGGCCGCCGGGCCGGCGCTCACCTGCGACGCGACCGTCCTCGGCGCCGTGCAGGCCCGGGGCGCCGACGGGGCCCTCGTGGCCCCGGGCGGGGTGCGGTCGCGCGAGCTGCTCGTGGCGCTCGTCCTCGCGCACGGGCGGCCCGTGTCGTCACGCGCGCTGCTCGACGACCTGTGGTGGGACCACGACGACCTCGCCGACCCCCGGGCGGCGCTCCAGACGCTCGTGTCGCGCACCCGGCGGATCGTCGCCTCCGGCCTGGTGAGCTCGGGCCCGGCGGGCTACGCCTGGTCCGGGACGAGCGACCTCGGGGCGGCCCACGGCGCGCTCGACGCCGCGACGGCGGCGCTCGCAGCGGACGACCCCGGAGCCGCGCTCGAGGCGACCCGCGGCGCGCTGCGCCTGTGGCGCGGCGAGCCGGGTGCGGACCTGAGCGCCGGATCGCCGCTCGCGGACACGCTCGCGGCGGAGGCGGCGCGGCTGGCGTCCGCGCTGCAGGAGGTCCTGCTCGCCGCGCTCGTGGCGGCCGGCCACGACGACGAGGCCCTCGACCTCGCCGCCCGGCGGCTCGCCGTACGGCCCACCGACGAGGCGGCGTGCGTCGCCTACATGTCGGCCGCGGCGCGGCTCGGCCGCGTCAACGACGCGCTGCGTGCCTTCGCCGCGCTGCGCGAGGCGCTCGCGGACGAGCTGGGCGCCGACCCGGGCGCGTCGGTCGGCGAGCTGCACGAGCGGCTGCTGCGCGGCGAGGTCCCGCGCGCCACGGTCCGACGCGCGCCCGCTCCCACGTCGCCCGACCCGTCCCGGCCGGGGGTCGCCGAGGACGACGCCCCCTCCTCGCCGTCCGTGGCGTCGGGCGTGCCCCGGCCGTCGCCGGCCCTGGCGATCGGTCTGCGGGCCGCCCCCAACGCCCTCGTGGGCCGCGACTCCGACGTCCTGGCGCTCGAGGAGGCGCTGCGGCGCTCCCGCCTCGTGACCGTGCTCGGCCCCGGCGGCCTCGGCAAGACCCGCATCGCCCAGGAGCTCGCCCACCGGGCCGCCGGCCGGGGAGAGCCGGTCGCCGTGATCGAGCTCGCCAGCGTGCGCACCGACGACGACGTGGAGCTGGCTCTCGCGACGGCTCTCGGCGTCCGCGACGTCCAGGGGTCGCAGCGGATCGGCGACGGACTCCCTCGCCCCGACACGCGCGCCCGGATCCTCGACCGTCTGCGCGCGCCCGGCACCCTCGTCGTCCTCGACAACTGCGAGCACGTGCTCGACGGCACCGCCACCTGGGTCGCCGAGGCGCTCGCCGAGACCGGGGTGCGGGTCCTGACGACGAGCCGCGCGCCGCTCGCGCTCGCGGCCGAGACCGTCCGCCCGCTGCCGCCGCTCGCGAGCCGCGGGAACGGCGTCGGGCAGGCGGACGCGGACCCGGGGCCGGCCGTCGTCCTGTTCGAGCAGCGCGCGCGAGCCGCCCGCCCGGAGGCCCCGCTGCCCCGCGACGTCGTCGAGCGGCTGTGCGAGCGGCTCGACGGGCTGCCCCTCGCGATCGAGCTCGCGGCCGCGCGCGTGCGGTCCATGTCCGTGGTCGAGATCGAGCGGCGGCTGGCCTCGCGGTTCGCGCTGCTGACCTCCGGCGACCGCGCCGCCCCCGAGCGCCACCGCACGCTGCGGGCGGTGATCGAGTGGAGCTGGAACCTCCTCGGGACCGGCGAGCAGGCCCTGCTGCGCCGCGCGTCCGTCTTCCCGGGGACGTTCGGGGCGGAGACCGTCGAGGCCGTGACCGCGCGCGTCGAGGGCCGCCCCGCCGACCCGACCGCCCTCGAGACGCTCGACGACCTCGACGGTCTCGTCGGCCAGTCCATGCTCGTCGTCGTCGAGGACGGGGCGTCCGGCACGACGCGCTACCGGATGCTCGAGACCGTGCGGGAGTTCGGCGGCCTCGAGCTCGTGCGCGCGGGCGAGGAGCCTGCGGTGCGCGACGCCGTGTACGCCTGGGCGACCGCGTTCGCGCGCGACCTCGGCGGGCGGCTGGCGGGGCACGAGCAGGTGGCCACGATGCGGCGCACCCGGGCGGAGCAGGACATCCTCGTCCAGGTCGTCCGCTGGGCGCTGGAGGACCGGCGACGTGACGTCCTCGGGCCCGTGTTCGCGCTCCTCGCGCACTTCTGGCTGCTGCGCGGCCAGTTCGTCGAGGCCGTGTCGTTCGGGCTCGACGTGGCCGACGTCTTCGTGGGCCACGAGCCCACCGCTGACGACGCCGACGACCTCGCCTGGGTCTACTTCGCGGCGGGCTCCCCGCTCGCCGTCGTGCTCGAGCGCGAGCGGTCGATCCGGTCGGCCGCGCGGCTACGACGCCTCGTGAGAGGCCCGCTGCCGCTCAAGCCCGGGACGCGCGCGTTCGCCGAGCTCGCCGTCGCGGTGACCGACCTCGCCGCCCTCCCAGTCCTGCTCGAGCGCCAGCGCGCGGACGACGACTGGACCGTGTCGATGTTCGCCCACATCATGTCGGCGCAGATCGCCGAGAACATGGGCGAGCTGGGCGAGGCCGAGGGCTACGCGCACCGCGCGTACGACCTCGCGGCCCAGCACGAGGACCTCTGGGGTGTCGCGATGGCGACGCAGAGCCTCGCCGAGCTCGCAGCGGAGGCAGGGCGTCCCGAGGACGCCCTGCGGTGGATCGCGACGACCCGTTCCAGCACGGAGGGCCTGGGGCTCGACCTCGAGGCGTTCCTGTTCCAGACGGGCTCGATCGAGGCCAACGCGCTGGTGGCGCTGGGTCGCGGGGCCGAGGCGAGGTCCGCGCTCCAGGCGCTCGCGCAGACGCCCGACGAGGACGGCGGCTCGTCGCTCATCCCGGGCGCCGAGGAGATCTACAGCGCGTCGGACCGCCGCATCACCGGGCTCGCCGGGCTGTCCCTCGACGCGTACGCGCGCGGCGAGGTCCGGGAGGCGCTCGACCTGGCCTCGACGGCCGTCGCCGAGCTCGGACGCCAGCGCCGGCAGGGCCTGCAGGGCAGCGTCGTGCAGTGCGCCAACCGGCTCGCCATGGCCGTGCTCGACGCCGAGGACGCCCGGGCCGCGGGCCGCGCGGCGGCCTCGACGGCCGACGAGCGCGAGGACTGGGCGCTCGCCCTGACGACGCCGCTCCGGATCGTCCTGCGAGGCCGCGGGCCGGGCGGGTTCGTCGACCGACCCGTGCTCGGCGCTGCGGCGATCGCCCTCGGCGGCTTCCTCTGGTCCGAGCGCGACGGCGCCCCCCGCGAGCTCGGGCTGGAGCTCGCGGCGCTCGCCGCCCGGGTCGGGTCCCGGCAGGACTACATCGTCCTCGACCGCGCGCGCCACCGTGCTGCCGCGGTCCGGGCGCTCGGCGAGGACGCGGTGGAGGCCGCCGAGGCGCGCGCCGCCGCGGCCGTCGAGCCCGCCGAGCGGATCGTCGAGATCGTCGGGGAACGGCCGTGGCGGAGGCCCACCGGCTGAGCCGGGGACCCCCGCCACGGGGGAGCGCGACGCGGAGTCGCGGGGCGCCGTCGTCGACGGTTCCCGTCACGCCTTGCGCATGTACGCCTTCACGGTGAGCGGGGCGAAGACCGCCACGATCACGGCCGCACCCACGAGCGAGATGACGGCGTCGTGCCCGAAGGTCCCGTTGTTGGTGAGCTCCCGGACGGCCGAGACGAGGTGCGAGATCGGGTTCACCTTGACGAAGCCCTGCAGCCAGCCCGGCATGGTGTCGACGTCCACGTACGCGTTCGAGAGGAACGTCAGCGGGAACAGGATGATGAGCGACAGGCCCTGCACGCTCGACGCCGTCCGGGCGACCACGCCGAAGAAGGCGAAGATCCAGCTCACGGCCCACGAGCAGGCGATGACGAGCAGGCCGGCGAGCACGACGTAGCCGACGCCGCCGTCGGGGCGGTAGCCCATGACGTAGCCCATGACGAACGTGAGCGTGGTCGCGATGCCGTAGCGCAGGGTGTCGGCGAGCAGCGCGCCCGACAACGGAGCGATGCGGGCGATCGGCAGCGACTTGAAGCGGTCGAACACGCCCTTGTCCATGTCCTCACGGAGCTGGACGCCCGTGACGACCGACGTGGTGATGACCGTCTGGACGAGGATGCCGGGGATCAGGGTGGGCAGGTAGCTCTTGACGTCCCCGGCGATCGCGCCGCCGAAGATGTACGAGAACATCAGCGTGAACAGGATCGGCTGGAGCGTCACGTCGATGAGCTGCTCGGGCGTGCGCTTGATCTTGAGCAGGCCGCGCGCCGCCATGGAGACCGTGTTCGCGAGCGTCTGCTTGAAGCTCGTGCGGTTCTTCAGGTCGCGGTCGACACCGGGGACGATGGTCGCGCGGTCGAGGGTCGGGGAGATCGTGGTCATCGCAGGGCCGCCTCTCGGCTGGTCGTGGAGGGGGTGCTCTCGGGCTCGGGGGTGTCGCCGCCGGACGGCTCCGCGTCCTCGTCGTCCACGCCGTGGCCCGTGAGCGTGAGGAACACCTCGTCGAGGCTCGGCTTCTGCATGGACAGGGACGCGACGTCGATCCGCGCCTCGCGCAGCCGGACGAGCAGGTCGGTCACGGCGTCGGGCCCCGTGACCGGGACGGTGAGGCGACGGGCCTCCGGGGACGGCGTCGCGGCGACGCCGAAGGTCGCCTCGGCGAGCGCGAGCGCGCGGGTGAGGTCCTCGGCCTCGGCGAGGCCGAGCTGCAGCGACTGGCTGCCGACCGTGTCCTTGAGCTCGTCGCTGGTCCCCTCGGCGACGACCCGGCCGCGGTCGATGACGGCGATGCGGTCGGCCAGCTGGTCGGCCTCGTCGAGGTACTGGGTCGTGAGGACGACGGTCGACCCGGTGGCGACGAGCCCGCGGATGGTCTCCCACATCTGGGTGCGGGTCCGCGGGTCGAGGCCGGTGGTCGGCTCGTCGAGGAAGATCAGGGGCGGCTGCGCGATGAGGCTCGCCGCCAGGTCGAGGCGGCGACGCATGCCGCCCGAGAAGTTCTTCAGGGGCCGCTTCGCGGCCTCCGTGAGGCCGAACGACTCGAGCAGCTCGGCGCTCTTGCGCCTCGACGCCGCGCGCGACAGCCCGTTGAGGCGGCAGAACAGCATGAGGTTCTCGGTCGCGCTCAGCGTCTCGTCCACCGAGGCGTACTGGCCGGTGACGCCGATGAGCTGGCGGACGACGAACGCCTCGCGCTGCACGTCGTGCCCGAAGATGCGGGCCTCGCCGCCGTCGGGTCGCAGGAGCGTCGCGAGCATGCGGATCGTGGTGGTCTTGCCGGCGCCGTTCGGGCCGAGCACGCCGTAGACGGTGCCGGTGCGGACCGACAGGTCGACGCCGTCGACGGCGCGGTTGTCGCCGAAGACCTTGACGAGACCGCTGGCCTCGACGGCCCAGTCTCCGGAGCTGCGGGTGGACATGCCTACCTCCTGGTTGCGGGAACGCGTCCAGCATCGGAGGGGGCGCTGTCAGGGCGCTGTCATGTCGCTGACGGGGGCCGCCGCGAGCTGTCAGAAGCTCACGGCAGCAGGGTGCTGTGAGGTTCTGACAGGTCGGGTGGCGGTCAGCCCCACTGGTGCGCGTCGCCCGCGAAGGTGTGCACGAACCCGCACGTCGCACAGATCGCGCCGTCGGCGGAGCGGTTCAGCCAGTCGAGGTCGAAGAACGTGAGTCCCGTCGTCTGGAGCTTGATCTCGCGCTGGTAGAACCGGTCGGCGCCGCACGTGCGGCAGGTGAAGGCGTTGCCGAGGACGGTCAGGGTGCGCGGGTCGCGGGAGGCCATGGCCCGGAGCCTAGCGGCTCCGTCACGTGTGCTCGACGACGTCCGTCGCTCGGGTGGCGACGTGGTGGCCGGTTTCGCGGGCCGTCCGTCGATGGCCGCCCGTTGAACCGACGCAGATCGTCGTCGGGCGGGCGCCCGCGCGACGATCTCGGTCAGCTCGGCGACGGGAGCGCACCCTGGGGGGCGACGGTCTCGGGCTCGCGCTCGCGCATGGTCAGCAGCGCCCACGTCGTCGCAGCGGTGAGGCTCGCGGCGCCGAGCATGTGGATCGCGACGAGGCCGATGGGCAGGCCCGTGAAGTACTGGACGTAGCCGACGACGCCCTGGAGCAGGGTCACGCCGAGCACCACGAGCAGCCCGCGCCGCACGCGCTGGGGAGTGGGGAACCGGTGGGTGCGCCAGAGCAGCCACGCGAGCAGGACCAGGAAGAGCCAGACCACGCCGGCGTGCAGCCGGGCCACGACCTCCGGGTCGAACGAGAGGCGGTCGGCGTGCACGTCGTCGCCCCCGTGCGGTCCCGCGCCCGTGACCACGACGCCCAGCACCAGCACGGGCACGAGAACGGCGCCGAGAGCGCGCGACAGGTTCCACGTCCCCGGGTCCACGACGCGGTGCGGCGGGGTGTCGGCCTCGCCCCAGCGCACGAGCAGGAGCATCGAGAGCCAGACCAGTGTCATCGAGACGAGCAGGTGCACCCCGACGAGCGTGGGAGGCAGGTCGAACAGGACGACGATCCCGCCGATCACGGCCTGCGCGACGACGCCGAGGAGCGGCGCGAGGCCGAGCCAGCGCACCGACCGGGCGCGGTCGCGGCGGCGCCACACGACGACCGCGACGTACGCGGCGATGACGCACAGCACGATCGTCACCATGCGGTTGCCGAACTCGATCGCCTGGTGATACCCGGTCTCGGCGTGCCGGACGGGCGTGAAGCTGCCGGGGTGGCACTCGGGCCACGTCTCGCAGCCGAGGCCCGAGCCGGTGAGCCGGACGAACCCGCCCGTGACGATGATCGCCATCTGCCCGAGGAGGTTCGCGATCAGGGCGGGGCGTGCCCACGCACCGAGACGGTCGAGGACGCGGGTGAGTGCGCCGGGCGCAGGCGCGGCGGCGTCATCGACGCGGGTGGCGGTGCTCACGCGTCCACGGTACGGGACGGCGGGTCGCTCCCCGGAATCCCCGGCCTGTGGTGTTCGGCTCACTGCCACCGGAACCACCGGCGCGCGGCCCATCCCAGCACGACGGTCCACACGAGCAGCACGACGACCGGTCCGAGGGGGATCGAGCCGTCGAGGAGAGCGCCGCGCATCGCGTCGCCCAGCGCCCCGGACGGCAGGAGCGCGGCGACGTGGCCCCACCCGGTCGCGAGGTGCGCGGGCGGGACGAGCACGCCACCCGCGACGATGAGCAGCACGAGCAGGAGGTTCGCGACGGCGAGGACGCCCTCGGCGCGCAGGGTTCCCGCGACGAGCAGGGCGAGCGAGGTGAACGCGGCCGTCCCGAGGAGGCCGGCCACGACGGCCAGGGCGATGCCGGACGGCGCGGGGTGCCACCCCAGCACGAGCGCCGCGAGCACGAGCACCACGGCCTGCACCACCTCGACGGCGAGCACCCCCAGCACCTTGCCGGCGAGCAGGCCGCCGCGGCCGAGCGGCGTCGTCGCCATGAGCCGCAGGACGCCGTTGCGCCGGTCGAACGCGGTCGCGATCGCCTGCGAGGTGAACGCCGTCGACATCACGGCGACGGCCAGCACGCCCGGGGTGACGAAGTCGATCCGGCTCGCGCCGGCCGTGTCGAGCTCGACCGCGTGCACGCGGTCCAGCCCGACGAGCAGGAACAGCGGGAGCAGGACGGTGACGAGGAGCTGCTCGCCGTTGCGCAGGATCGCGCGGGTCTCGAACGCGGCCTGGGCGGCGACGCGGCGCCACGCGGGCGCGGCGCCCGCGTGCGGCGTCCCGGCCGCGGGCCGGAGCGCGGTGCCGGCGGGGGTGCTCATCGCAGGTTCCTCCCCGTGAGGTCGAGGAAGACGTCCTCGAGCGTGCGGCGCCCGACGCTGACCCGGGACGCGAGCACGTCGCGGGCCGCGAGGGCCTGGGTGAGCGCGACGAGCGTGCCCGGCTCGACGACGCCCTTGGTCACATACTGGCCGGGGGCGCGCTCGCGCAGCTCCAGGCCGGGCAGCAGGTCGGCCGGAAGCCCGGGCGG
The DNA here is from genome assembly GCF_042670205.1 of Luteimicrobium sp. NPDC057192. Classification (NCBI taxonomy): domain Bacteria; kingdom Bacillati; phylum Actinomycetota; class Actinomycetes; order Micrococcales; genus Luteimicrobium; species Luteimicrobium sp. NPDC057192. Next base: position 24,062 of record NZ_JBHUWD010000002.1, read on the forward strand.
CGCCTCGAGGCGCAGGGTCTGCTCGTGCTCGCGTCCGCCTGCCGTGCCGTCGGTGACGAGCTCCCGCACGGAGCCCTCGGCGATGACCTTCCCGCGGTCGACGATCACGACGTCGTCGGCGAGGGACTCGGCCTCGTCCATGAGGTGGGTGGTCAGGACGACCCCGACGCCGTCGGCGCGGAGCTCGGCGACGAGCTCCCACACGGCGCGCCGCGACTGCGGGTCCATGCCGGCGCTCGGCTCGTCGAGGAACACGAGCTCGGGCCGCCCGACGACGGCGACCGCGAGAGCGAGGCGCTGTCGCTGACCGCCGGACAGGCGCCGGACCGTCGTGCGCCCGAACGACCCGAGGCCGAGGCGCTCGGACAGCTCGCCGACGTCGCGCGGGTCCGCGTACATGCGGGCGGCGTGCTCGAGCATCTCCAGGGCGCGCACTCCCGTCGGGAGGCCGCCGTCCTGCAGCATGACGCCGACGCGGGGCCGCAGCGCCGCGGCGTCGGCGACGGGGTCGAGGCCCAGGACGCGGACCGTGCCGGCGTCGGGGGAGCGCAGGCCCTCGCAGCACTCGACGGTGGTCGTCTTGCCCGCGCCGTTGGGGCCGAGGACGGCGGTGACGGCGCCGCGGCGCGCGACGAGCGAGAGCCCGTCGACGACGGCGGTGCCGGAGTAACGCTTGACCAGCCCGTCCACGCGCAGCGCGACGTCGCCGGGTGGCGTCCGGTCGGCGCCGCCCGCGTCCGAGGTGCGGGTGGGCCGGGCGCTCGCGGCGGGGTCGGTCGCGGGGGTGCGGGGCACGAGGGCCCAGTGTAGGAGGCGAGCCTGACCGCCCGGGCCGGGACCGGGACCATGGGGTGCTGATCCTGTGTTCGTCTCGTCACGTAAGGCGGACCTTGCTTGCACCGGCCGATTTTGGCAACGAAGATGTTTCCTAACGTCTGGGCAAGGGTGAGGGAGGTGACCGGTGGCGACGACGCAGGTGCGTGTGCAGGACCCGTCCGACCAGGACGCCTCGACCCGTGAGCGGGTGCTCGCCCTGATCGCGTCCGAGGGCCCCGTCAGCGCCGCGAGCCTGGCCGCCGACCTCGGCCTCACGTCCGCCGGCGTGCGGCGCCACCTGGCGTGCCTCGAGGAGGACGGCCTGATCGTCGTCCACGACGCGGGCGTGCACGGTCCCGGCAAGGCGCAGCGCGGCCGTCCCGCCCGCCGCTACGTGGCGACCCGCCAGGGCCAGTCGCGGATGGCGGGGGAGTACCCCGAGCTCGCCAGCGCGGCCCTGCGCTTCCTGCGCGACCACGTCGGTCCCGAGGCCGTCGAGACGTTCGCCGCCGAGCGCTTCGCCGGCATGGCCGAGCGGTACCGCGAGGGCGTCGACGCGCCCGACGTCGCCGGGCGGGTCGAGCAGCTGGCCGCGCTGCTCGCCTCCGACGGCTACGCCGCGAGCGTGCGGCCCGTCGGTCTTCCCGGTGCGAGCGTCCGCCTCGTCCAGCTGTGCCAGGGCCACTGCCCGGTCCAGCAGATCGCCGCCGAGTTCCCCGAGCTGTGCGAGGCGGAGGCCCAGGTCTTCACCGAGCTCCTCGGCACGCACACGCAACGCCTGGCCACGCTGGCCGCGGGCGGGCACGTGTGCACCACCAACGTCCCCGTCGTCGCCCCGGCGACGACCGCACCCCGTCCCGCCACCGGAACCCCGGCCGGACGGACCTCCGAGCACGTCACCCCGCCCCACGCGGAAGGAAGCAGATGAGCGCCCCCACCCAGGACACCCGCCGCACCGACGACGAGATCATCGCCGAGATCGGTGGCTACGGGTACGGCTGGCACGACTCCGACGACGCCGGTGCGAGCGCGCGCCGCGGCCTCTCGGAGGACGTCGTGCGGAACATCTCGGAGCTCAAGAACGAGTCCGAGTGGATGCTGAAGACGCGCCTCAAGGCCCTGCGGCTCTTCGAGAAGAAGCCCATGCCGCACTGGGGTGCCGACCTGTCCGGCATCGACTTCGACTCGATCAAGTACTTCGTGCGGTCGACCGAGAAGCAGGCCGCGACCTGGGACGACCTGCCCCCGGACATCAAGGCCACCTACGACAAGCTCGGCATCCCGGAGGCGGAGAAGCAGCGCCTCGTCGCGGGCGTCGCCGCGCAGTACGAGTCCGAGGTCGTCTACCACCAGATCAACGAGCAGCTCGAGGCCCAGGGCGTGCTCTTCCTCGACACCGACACCGCCCTGCGCGAGCACCCGGAGATCTTCGAGGAGTACTTCGGCACGGTCATCCCGTCGGGCGACAACAAGTTCGCCTCGCTCAACACCGCCGTGTGGTCGGGCGGCTCGTTCGTCTACGTGCCCCCGGGCGTGCACGTCGAGATCCCGCTCCAGGCCTACTTCCGCATCAACACGGAGAACATGGGCCAGTTCGAGCGGACGCTGATCATCGCGGACGAGGGCTCCTACGTGCACTACGTCGAGGGCTGCACCGCCCCGATCTACTCGTCGGACTCGCTGCACTCCGCGGTCGTCGAGATCGTCGTGAAGAAGAACGCCCGCGTGCGCTACACGACCATCCAGAACTGGTCGAACAACGTGTACAACCTCGTGACCAAGCGCGCGACGGTCGCCGAGGGCGGGACCATGGAGTGGGTCGACGGCAACATCGGCTCCAAGGTCACCATGAAGTACCCGGCCGTCTACCTCATGGGCGAGCACGCCAAGGGCGAGACCCTCTCGATCGCCTTCGCGGGCGAGGGGCAGCACCAGGACACGGGCTCGAAGATGGTGCACCTCGCGCCGCACACGTCGAGCTCGATCATCTCCAAGTCGGTCTCGCGCGGCGGTGGCCGCTCGTCCTACCGCGGCCTCGTGCAGGTCATGGACAGCGCCCACAACTCCAAGTCGAACGTGCTGTGCGACGCGCTGCTCGTGGACACGATCTCCCGGTCCGACACCTACCCCTACGTCGACGTGCGCGTCGACGACGTCGAGATGGGGCACGAGGCCACGGTCTCCAAGGTGAGCGAGGACCAGCTCTTCTACCTGATGTCCCGCGGGCTGGAGGAGACCGAGGCCATGGCGACGATCGTGCGCGGCTTCATCGAGCCCATCGCCCGGGAGCTGCCCATGGAGTACGCGCTCGAGCTCAACCGCCTCATCGAGCTGCAGATGGAGGGCTCGGTCGGCTGACGCCGCCCGCGGCCGCCCCCGCCGGGGCGGCCGCGTCGCCCTCCCGCGGCTCCCGCGCCGCTCGTCCCGTCCCTCCCTGAACCTCCGGAGCCCTTCGTCGTGACCACCTCGACCGACCTGTCCACCGACCACAGCCGCGCCCGGCTCGACGGCGCTCACAGCCACGGCGTCCCCGGCGCCGGTGTCCCCGAGCGCGACCGCGCCGAGCGTCTCACCTCGTTCGACGTCGCCGACTTCCCCGTGCCCACGGGCCGCGAGGAGGAGTGGCGCTTCACGCCGCTCGCGCGCCTCCAGCGCGTCTTCAGCGCCGAGGCGTCCGACGCGCGGCTGCAGGCCACGACGTCGCTCCCCGAGGGCGTCACGCTGACCACGCTCACGCCGGCCGAGGCGCGTGAGCGCGCCGTGCTCGCGCCCGCCGACCTGCCGGCCGCGGGCGCCTCGAGCCTCGCGGGCGACGCCGTCCTGCTCTCGGTCCCGGCCGGTTTCGCGTCGACCGAGCCGCTCGTCGTCGACCTCGCCGGCGCGGGCGCGGGCGACCTCGTCTGGGGCCAGGTCCTCGTCGAGGTCGGCGCGAACGCCGAGGTCGCCGTCGTCGTCACGCACACCGGTTCGGCGACCTACTCCGCGCAGCTCAGCGTGGACGTCGCCGAGGGTGCGCACGTCACGTTCGTCTCGATCCAGGACTGGGACGACGACGCCGTCCACCTCGCCGAGAACGACCTGCGGCTCGCCAAGGACGCGACGCTCAAGCACGTCGTCATGACGTTCGGCGGCGCGCTCGTCCGCATCCCCGTGAACGCCCGCCTCGAGGGCGAGGGCGCGAACCTCGAGCTCGTCGGCGCGTACTTCACGGACGCGGGCCAGCACCAGGAGCACCGCCTGTTCGTCGACCACGCGACGCCCCGGGCCCGCTCGCGCGCCACGTACAAGGGCGCGCTGCAGGGCGACGGCGCGCACGCCGTGTGGGTCGGCGACGTCCTGATCCGGGCCGAGGCCGAGGGCACCGACACCTACGAGCTGAACCGCAACCTGGTCCTCACGCCGGGCGCGCGCGCCGACTCGGTGCCGAACCTCGAGATCGAGACCGGCGAGATCGAGGGCGCGGGCCACGCGTCCGCGACCGGTCGCTTCGATGACGAGCAGCTCTTCTACCTGCAGTCGCGCGGCATCCCGGAGATCGAGGCGCGCCGGCTCGTCGTGCACGGCTTCTTCGCTGAGCTCGTCCGTGAGATCGGCGTGCCGAGCGTGGAGGAGCGCCTGCTCGCGTCGATCGAGAAGGAGCTGGCCGTCACGCCCGCGACCGGCGAGCCGGAGCAGGCGTGACCGCACAGCTCGCGTGCCGTGTCGACGCGCTGGAGCCCGCCGAGGCTCTGCGCGTCGAGCTGCCGGGCGCCGACGGCGCCCTGGTCGAGGTCGCCGTCGTCCGTGACGAGGACGGCGACTGGCACGCGATCTCCGACATCTGCTCGCACGGGCAGGTCTCGCTGTCCGACGGCGAGGTCGAGGGCTGCACCGTCGAGTGCTGGCTGCACGGCTCGACGTTCGACCTCAACACCGGCCAGCCGCTGTCGCTGCCCGCGATCCGCCCCGTGCCCGTCTACCCCGTGACGGTCGACGGCGAGCAGGTGCTCGTCGACGTCGACGTCCGGGTCAACTGACCACCCCAGACCGCATCACCCCCGAGGAGCCACCCCCGATGTCCACTCTTGAGATCCGCGACCTGCACGTCAGCGTCGAGACGAAGGAGGGCCCCAAGGCCATCCTCCGCGGCGTCGACCTGACGATCGGCAGCGGCGAGATCCACGCCGTCATGGGCCCCAACGGCTCGGGCAAGTCCACGCTCGCCTACTCGCTCGCGGGCCACCCGAAGTACCAGGTCACGTCCGGCACCGTCACGCTCGACGGCGAGGACGTCCTCGCGATGACCGTCGACGAGCGCGCCCGTGCCGGCCTGTTCCTCGCCATGCAGTACCCGGTCGAGGTCCCCGGCGTGTCGGTGTCGAACTTCCTCCGCACCGCGAAGACCGCGATCGACGGCGAGGCGCCCGCGCTGCGCACGTGGGTCAAGGACGTCAAGTCCGCGATGGCGAACCTCCGCATGGACCCCGCGTTCGCCGAGCGCTCGGTCAACGAGGGCTTCTCCGGCGGCGAGAAGAAGCGCCACGAGATCCTCCAGCTCGAGCTCCTCAAGCCGCGCTTCGCGGTGCTCGACGAGACCGACTCGGGCCTCGACGTCGACGCGCTGCGCATCGTGTCCGAGGGCGTGAACCGCGCGCACGAGGCGACGGACCTGGGCGTCCTGCTCATCACGCACTACACGCGCATCCTGCGCTACATCAAGCCCGACTTCGTGCACGTGTTCGTTGACGGTCGCGTCGCCGAGGAGGGTGGCCCGGAGCTGGCCGACCGCCTCGAGAACGAGGGCTACGACCGCTTCCTGCCCGCCGGGACGGTCGCCTGACATGCCCACGTCGTCCACCACGCACGGCGCGCCCGCGCCGTCGGCCGGGGTGCGCCTGACCGACGCCGAGCTGGCGGCGGTCCGGGCGGACTTCCCGCTGCTCGGGCGCACCGTGCGCGGCGGGCGCCCGCTCGTCTACCTCGACTCGGGGGCGACGAGCCAGAAGCCCGACCCGGTGCTCGATGCCGAGCAGGACTTCTACCTGCAGCGCAACGCGGCCGTGCACCGCGGCGCGCACCACCTGGCCGAGGAGGCCACCGAGGCGTTCGAGCGGGCCCGTGCCGACGTCGCGGCGTTCGTCGGGGCCGACGAGGGCGAGCTCGTGTGGACCTCCGGGGCCACCGCCGCGATCAACCTCGTCGCGTACGCGATGGGCAACGCGACCGCGGGGCGGGGTGGCGCCGCCGCACGGCGGTTCGCGCTCGCGCCCGGCGACGAGATCGTCGTCACCGAGGCCGAGCACCACGCGAACCTCGTGCCGTGGCAGGAGCTCGCCGCCCGCACGGGTGCCGTCCTGCGGTGGCTCGAGGTCGACGACTCCGGCCGCGTCCGCGTGGAGCAGGCCGCCGACGTCGTGACCGACCGGACGCGCGTGCTCGCGTTCACCCACGCGTCGAACGTCACGGGCGCCGTGACCCCGGTGGCCCCGCTCGTCGCGCGGGCGCGCGAGGTCGGCGCGCTGACGGTCCTCGACGCGTGCCAGTCGGTGCCGCACCTGCCGGTCGACCTGCACGCGCTCGGCGTGGACTTCGCCGCGTTCTCGGGCCACAAGATGCTCGGCCCGACGGGCGTCGGTGCGCTCTACGGGCGCCGCGAGCTGCTCGAGGCCCTGCCTCCGTTCCTCACGGGCGGGTCGATGGTCGAGGTCGTGACCATGGCCGAGACGACGTTCGCCCCGCCGCCGCAGCGGTTCGAGGCCGGGACCCAGCCGGTGGCGCAGGCCGTCGCGCTCGGCGCTGCCGCGCAGTACCTCGGCGAGCTCGGGATGGACGCGGTCGCCGCGCACGACCACGAGCTCGCGCGCGAGCTGCTCAAGATCGCCGAGATCCCGGGCGTCCGGGTGATCGGCCCGGCCGAGCCCGGCGCGGTCGGGGAGCGGCTCGCGATCGTGTCGTTCGTCGTCGACGGCGTGCACGCGCACGACGTCGGGCAGGTGCTCGACGCCGCCGGCATCGCGGTGCGCGTGGGCCACCACTGCGCGCAGCCGCTGCACCGCCGGTTCGGGGTCGCGGCGACGGCGCGCGCGTCCGCGTCGGTCTACACGACGCCCGACGAGGTCGCGGCGTTCCGGGAAGCCCTGGCGGGGGTCCGGGCGTTCTTCGGTGCGGAGGGAGCGTGATGACGAACCAGCTCGAACAGCTCTACCAGCAGGTCATCCTCGACCATGCACGGTCGGCGCACGGTCGTGGCCTCGCGGTCGCGGACGCCGCCGGGCACCCGCACGGCGAGTCGCACCAGGTGAACCCCACCTGCGGCGACGAGGTGACGCTGCGCGTCGCCCTGTCCGCCGACGGACGCACCACGGTCGAACAGGTGAGCTGGGACGGCCAGGGCTGCTCCATCTCGCAGGCCTCGCTGTCGGTGCTCACGGACCTCGTGACGGGCCGGAGCGCCGAGGAGGCCGAACAGCTCGGCGAGACGTTCCGGGCGCTCATGGCGTCGCAGGGCAAGGGGCTCGACGAGAGCCTCGAGGACGCGCTCGGCGACGCGACGGCGTTCACCGGCGTCTCGCAGTTCCCCGCGCGGATCAAGTGCGCGCTGCTCGGCTGGGCAGCGCTGCGGGACGCGCTCGCGAAGGCGGGCGCCGCGTCCGCCACCCAGGACCTTTCCCAGGAGGAATCATGACGACCGACGCCGAGAACGCGCCCGCGGGCGCGCCGGCCGTGACGCCCGAGGCGGCCGCGGCCGCCACCCCGGCCACCGTCGAGGAGATCGAGGAGGCGCTGCGCGACGTCATCGACCCCGAGCTCGGGATCAACGTCGTCGACCTGGGCCTCATCTACGGCGTGACGGTCGACGAGAACAACCACGCCGTGATCGACATGACCCTGACGTCGGCCGCGTGCCCGCTCACGGACATGATCGAGGACCAGTCCGCGCAGGCGCTCGAGGACGTCGTCACCGGGTTCCGCGTGAACTGGGTCTGGATGCCGCCGTGGGGCCCGGAGAAGATCACCGACGACGGTCGCGAGCAGCTGCGGGCCCTGGGCTTCAACGTCTGAGCCCCGTACCTCGGCCGACCACGCGAGGCCCCGCCCGGACCACCGGGCGGGGCCTCGCCTCGTACCCGGGCCCGCGGCGTGCCACGGAGCGGGTGGGGTTCGAGGCCCGATGCATAGGCACACTATGTTATAACTGTGTTGTGGAGCAACAAAGCGGGGCGCATGTCCGCGGGGCCGATCTGGCTGCCACGCTCGAGCGGGTGCTGCGTCTCACGCGCGAGATGTCGACCGCCGGGGACCTGTCCTCGACGGCGGCGTCCGTGCTCTACCGGCTCGCGCGCAGCGGCCCGTCGCGCGTCACCGACATGGCTCACGCGGCAGGCGTCTCGCAGCCGTCGATGTCGCAGCTCGTCGGCCGGCTCGAGCAGGACGGGCTGGTCGACCGGGCGGTCGACGGCGACGACCGTCGGGCGGTGCTCGTCGCGATCAGCGACCCGGGTCGCGCCGTGATCGGTGCCCGGCGTGCGCAGCGAGCCGCGCTCTTCGACGAGGCCCTCGGGCGGCTCGACGACGGGGACCGTGTCGCGATCGCGGCCGCGCTCCCGGCGCTCGACCGGCTCGTGGACGCGGTGGTCGGGCCCTGAGGCGAGCGGTCCGTCGGCGGCGCGCCCCGGACCACGGAAGAACCAACGAGAAAAGGTAATGATGACAACGGTAGAGACCAAGGTCGCCGAACCCCAGGGCTCCCTCCTCAAACAGCCTCGAGCGGTGTGGGCGGTCGCCTTCGCCTGCGTCGTGTCGTTCATGGGCCTCGGCCTGGTCGACCCGATCCTGACGTCGATCGCCAAGGACCTGGACGCCACCTCCGGACAGGTGTCGCTGCTCTTCACCTCCTACCTGGTCGTGACCGCGGTGGCCATGCTCATCACGGGGTGGGTGAGCTCGCGGATCGGCGTGAAGTGGACGCTGATCAGCGGCCTGGCGATCATCGTGGTGTTCTCCGCGCTCGGCGGGCTGATGAACAGCGTCGCCGGGATCATCTGGGCTCGGGCGTTCTGGGGGCTCGGCAACGCCCTGTTCATCGCCACCTCGCTGGCCACGATCACGAGCCTGGCCAAGGGCCCGCTCAAGAAGGCGATCCTCCTCTACGAGTCCGCGCTGGGCATCGGCATCGGCCTCGGCCCGATCGTCGGCGGGCAGCTCGGCGAGCACATCGGGTGGCGCGGGCCGTTCTTCGGCGTGGCCGTCCTGATGGCGATCGGCCTGGTCGCGACCCTGTTCTTCCTGCCCGCGACCCCGAAGCCCGCGCACAAGGTCTCCGTCGCCGACCCGATCAAGGCGCTGAAGTACCCGGGTCTCCTGGTCGTCGCCGTCACGGCGCTGCTCTACAACTTCGGCATGTTCGTGCTGATGGCCGTCGCCCCGTACCCGCTGGCGCTCGGCTCCACCCACTTCGGTGCCGCGCAGGTCGGCTGGGTCTTCTTCGGCTGGGGCATCTGCCTCGCGGTGATGTCGATCTGGGGCTCGAGCTGGCTCGAGAACCGGGTCGGCACGTTCGCCGCGATCGTGGTCGGCCTCGTCGGCTTCGCGGCCTGCCTCGCCCTCATGGCCGTCTTCTCCCAGGGCAACACCACCGACGGTGTCAGCGGCGGACAGCCGTGGGGCATCGTCGCCTGCCTCGTCGCGAGCGGCCTGTTCCTCGGCATCATGAACACCACCGTGACCACCCTGGTGATGGGCGCGGCCCCCGTGCCGCGCCCGGTCGCCTCGGCCGGTTACTCGTTCGTGCGCTTCTTCGGCGGCGCGGTCGGCGCGTACGTCGCGGGGAAGGTGGCCGAGCACACGTTCCAGGGCGCCTTCGTCCTGGGCGCCGGCGTCACGGTGGTCGCGCTGATCGTGCTCACGCTGTTCCGTCGCTTCGTCGGCAGTGCGCCCGTGCCCTCGCACGGCACGGTGGAAGAGGCCGAGGTCCTCGAGCTCGCGGACGCCGACTGACGCGCGCCGGAGCTCGGCTCGTGACGACGCCCGGAGGCACCTGCCTCCGGGCGTCGCCTGCGTCACGGCCAGGAGGCGTCGACGTTCTTCGCGACCTCGCCGGACGGCGTGGCCCGACGGCGAGCTCGGCGTCGGCGGCCCGGGCGGGGGCGGCAACGGCGGGCAGTGGTCGATGAGGGATGACCCCGTGCTCCCCGTGTGCCTTCCGCGTACCCCTGCCCGGGCCTACGGTGGGGAGAGAGCCTTCGACGGCCCACCGACGCGGACGGAGGATGCCATGACCCCGGACGACCACACCGAGCCCGACGACCTCCGCGAGGAGATCGAGATCGGTGTCCTCATGGCGAACGGCCGGCTCGCGCCCCGCAGCTTCGCCACCCGCGAGGAGGCGGCGCGGTGGGCCGCCGACGGCGAGGAGGTCGTCGAGTACAACGGCCTGTGCCGCTGCGACATGTGACGCGGGTCAGGGCGCCCGGCGCCCGGCGCGGCGCCGCCGCCGCGCGGCCGTCGCGTTCTCCTCGGCCGTCGCGACCTCGTCCTCGAGCCGGGCGACGTCGTCGTCGAGGCCCGACAGGGCGTCGTGGGCGTGCGTCGCCGCGGCGGCCAGCTCCTCCTGCTCGTCCCGGGCACGCGCGAGGTCGGCCTCGAGGTCCGCCACCGTGGTGTGCGCCCGCTCGAGCGCGTCCGCCGCCTCTGCCGCCGCCTGCTGCGCCCGGGCCTGCGCGGTCCGGGCGTCGTCGAGCGCCTCCTCGGCCCGGTCGAGCTCCGCCGCGGCGTCGTCCACCGCGCGGTCGGCGTCCGCCTGCGCAGCCGCGTCCGCCTCCGGCTCCGCCTCGTCGTCGGGAGACGCGGGCCCCGTCCGGCCGGCCTCCTTGCCCGGGCGGCGGGGGGCGGGCGGCTCCAGCGGTGCGGTGTCGAGCTCGACCGGCTCGCCCGCCTCGTCGACGAGCCCGAAGCCGACGTGCTCGAGGCCGCGCGCGAGGTGCCCGGCCCGGACCGCTGCCGCGGCACCGGGGTCGGCGACCGCGGCGACGAACGTGTCCCGCACCGAGCGCAACGTCGCCTCCGACGCGGCGCGCCCGCCCGGCCGGACGGTGTCCGCGACCCCCGCGAGCACGGCGTCGAGCACCCGGCGCCGCTCCTTGTCGAGCGCGACGAGCCGTTCCCGGTCGCCCGTGGCGCTCGCGGCGCGCAGCTCGTCTCCGATCGCCGCGACGGCGTCGACGGCGTGCGGCACGGTCCGTGCGGCCTGGTTGACGACCCACGCGGCGACCGTGGGCTTCGAGAGGGCGGCGATCCGTCGCGCGAGGGGCCGGTCGTCCGGGCGCGCCGACCGGGCTGCGGCGTCGCGCGCCGCCACGAACTCGTCGAGCGGGAGCCCGTAGAGCTCGTCGAGCAGCGCGGCCGGCACGCCGCCCGCTGTCGGATCCGACGAAGCGGTGTCGTCGTCCGTGCTGCGTGGGGTCACGGTCCCAGCCTGCTCCCGTCCGGCGCCACACGCCGAGTTCGCATATCCGAACTTCGTCCTGCGGTGCCACTAAGATGGAGGAGTGCCAGACGACCGGACCGCCACCACCCCGGCTTCCGAACCCACCGCCGGCGTCCGGCCGAGCCCCGCCCGCGCCCGGCTGGGTCGCGGCCTGCTGCCGCTCCTCGGTCCCGCGTTCGTCGCGGCGATCGCCTACGTCGACCCCGGGAACGTGGCCGCGAACATCACCTCGGGAGCGCGCTACGGCTACCTCCTCGTGTGGGTGCTCGTGCTCGCGAACGCGATGGCCGTGCTCGTCCAGTACCAGTCGGCGAGGCTCGGGATCGTCACGGGGCGCTCGCTGCCCGAGCTGCTCGGCGACCGGCTCCCCCGAGGGCGGCGCATCGCGTTCTGGCTGCAGGCCGAGGTGGTCGCCGCGGCGACCGACGTCGCGGAGGTCGTCGGGGGAGCGCTGGCCCTGCACCTCCTGTTCGGGCTGCCGCTCGTCGTCGGGGGCGTGATCGTGGGCGTCGTCTCGCTCGGGCTGCTCGCCGTGCAGGGCCGGGGGCAGCGGCGTTTCGAGGCCGCGGTCGTCGCGCTCCTCGCAGTCATCACGATCGGGTTCGTCACCGCGCTCGTGATCTCGCCGCCCGCGCCGGGCGCCGTCCTCGGCGGGCTCGTGCCCCGGTTCGACGGCGCCGACTCCGTCGTCGTCGCCGCGTCCATGCTCGGCGCGACCGTGATGCCGCACGCGATCTACCTCCACTCCGCGCTCGCCCGCGACCGGCACGTGCCCGCCGTGAGCACGGGAGCGGGCGGCGCCGTCGTCCGCGAGCGTCCCGACGGCCGCCGCACCCGCCTGCTGCTCGGTGCGACCCGGTGGGACGTCGTGTCGGCGCTCGTCCTCGCGGGGGCGGTCAACATCGCGCTCCTGCTCGTCGCCGCGACCAACCTCCAGGGCGTGGACGGCACCGACACGATCGAGGGGGCGCACGCGGCGATCGTGGGCGCGTTCGGACCCGTGGTCGGCGTGGTCTTCGCGGTCGGGCTGCTCGCGTCGGGGCTCGCGTCGACGTCGGTCGGCGCCTACGCGGGAGCCGTCATCATGGGTGGGCTGCTGCACGTCCGCATCCCGCTCGTCGCACGGCGCGTCGTCACGCTCGTGCCCGCACTCCTCCTGCTCGGGGGCGGCGTCGAGCCGACGTGGGCGCTCGTCGTGAGCCAGGTGGTGCTGAGCTTCGGCATCGCGTTCGCGCTCGTCCCGCTCCTGTGGCTCACGGGCCGCCGCGACGTCATGGGCGAGTTCGCCGACGGCGCGTGGATGCGGGTCGGCGGCTGGACCTGCGCCGTCCTCATCGTCGGTCTCAACGTCGCGCTGCTCGTGCTCGGCGCCTGAGCTGCGCGCTCAGAGCTGCTCGGTGAGGATCCGCGCGCACTGGTCGTACCGGCCCGTCTGGTAGCCGAGCCGGAACGCCGCGTCCCGCTGCGCGCTCGAGCCGTGCGTCCACGAGTCGGGGTCCACCTGTCCCGACGCGGCCTGCTGGATCCGGTCGTCCCCGACCGCCGCGGCCGCCGACAGCGCGTCGGCGATGTCCTGCTCCGTGAGCGGCTCGAGGAACGTCGTGCCCGACGCGTCGAGCGTGGTCGCGGCACCCCGCGCCCACATCCCGCCCAGGCAGTCGGCCATGAGCTCCGTGCGCACCGACCCCTCGCCCGCGCCCACCTGCTGGCCCCCCGACCGGTCGAGCACGCCCGTGAGGTCCTGGATGTGGTGGCCGACCTCGTGAGCGACGACGTACTCCTGCGCGAGCGGACCGCCGCTCGACCCGTACTGGCTGGTCAGCTGGTCGAAGAAGCCCACGTCCAGGTACACCGTCTGGTCCGACGGGCAGTAGAACGGCCCGGTCGCGGCGCTCGCGGTGCCGCACGGCGACGACGTCGACCCGCTGAAGCTCACCGCGCCCGGCTTCGTGTACCGGACGCCGGCCTGGGCCGGGAGCGTCTGCGTCCAGTAGGAGTCCAGAGACTCGATCGTCGCGACGTACCGGCACTCCGCGCTCTGGTTGGCGTCGGCGCCCGTGAGGCACGTCGTGTCGGCCTGCGCGTTCGCGGACGGGTCCTGCTCGGTGAACGACGACAGGTCGATCGTGCCGGTCCCCATGAGCGCAGCGAGCAGCGCGACGACGAGGGCACCGATGCCGCCCCCGACGGCGGCACCCTTGCCGGGGCCCCGGCGCTGGACCCGGTCCGGGTCGAGCTGGGAGCCGCTGTTGAAGGTCATGGGAACCACGGTAGGGCGACGTGACGCGTGTCACCTGCCGGGCCGTCGCTTCGAGGGTGAGCGCGCCGCGCCCGTAGGATGGTCCGTCGTGATCTCAGCCCAGAACGTCGAGCTGCGCGTCGGCGCACGCGTCCTCCTCGAGGACGCCTCCTTCCGCGTCGGCCCCGGCGACCGTGTCGGGCTGGTGGGCCGCAACGGCGCCGGCAAGACGACCCTGACGAAGACGCTCGCGGGCGAGACCCAGCCCACCGGCGGCCAGATCGTGCGCTCGGGCGAGGTCGGCTACCTGCCGCAGGACCCGCGCACGGGAGACCTCGACCAGCGGGCCATGGACCGGGTCCTGTCCGCGCGAGGCCTCGACGACCTCGTGCGCCGCATGCGCCAGACCGAGGGCGAGATGGCGAGCGCCGACGCCGACACGATGGTGGCCGCGCTCGACCGGTACCCGAAGCTCGAGGCGCGGTTCCTCGCCGCCGGCGGGTACGCGGCGGAGTCCGAGGCCGAGCGCATCACCGCCAACCTCGGGCTCGACGAGCGGATCCTCAACCAGCCGATGCGGACCCTGTCGGGCGGCCAGCGCCGCCGGATCGAGCTCGCCCGCATCCTGTTCTCGGGCGTCGGCACGCTGCTCCTCGACGAGCCCACCAACCACCTCGACGCCGACTCGATCATCTGGCTCCGCGACTACCTCAAGTCGTACTCGGGCGGCTTCATCGTGATCAGCCACGACGTCGAGCTGCTGCGCGCGACCGTCAACCGGGTGCTCTACCTCGACGCGAACCGGTCCGTCATCGACACGTACGCGATGGGCTGGGACGCCTACCTGCAGCAGCGCGAGTCGGACGAGCGCCGCCGCCGCCGCGAACGGGCGAACGCCGAGAAGAAGGCCGGCGCGCTCATGGCCCAGGCCGAGAAGATGCGCGCCAAGGCGACGAAGGCCGTCGCGGCACAGAACATGATCCGCCGGGCCGAGAAGATGCTCGGCTCGCTCGAGGGCGAGCGCGCGAGCGACAAGGTCGCGCACCTGCGCTTCCCGACGCCCGCGCCGTGCGGCAAGACGCCGCTCACCGCGTCGGGCTTGTCCAAGGCGTACGGGTCGCAGGAGGTCTTCACCGACGTCTCGCTCGCGATCGACCGCGGCAGCCGCGTGGTGATCCTGGGCCTCAACGGTGCCGGCAAGACGACGCTCCTGCGCATGCTCGCGGGCGTCGAGTCCCCGGACACGGGCGAGGTCCTGGCGGGCCACGGCCTCAAGCTCGGCTACTACGCCCAGGAGCACGACACCCTGGACCTCGACGTGAGCGTGGTCGAGAACCTGCGGCACGCGGCCCCCGACCTCACCGACACCCAGGTACGGTCGGTCCTCGGCTCGTTCCTGTTCTCCGGCGACGACGCGGACAAGCCGACCCGGGTGCTCTCCGGCGGCGAGAAGACGCGGCTCGCGCTCGCCACGCTCGTCGTGTCGTCCGCGAACGTCCTCCTGCTCGACGAGCCGACCAACAACCTGGACCCCGCCTCGCGCGCGGAGATCCTCGGTGCGCTGCGCTCCTACGAGGGCGCCGTCGTCATGGTGACCCACGACGACGGGGCCGTCGAGGCGCTGACCCCGGAGCGCGTCCTGCTGCTCCCGGACGGCGACGAGGACCTCTGGAACGACGGCTACGCGGAGCTCGTCTCCCTGGCCTGAGCGTCCGAGCCGGCTCCGTCGGGCCGTGCGTCGTCGGCGGTGGCGTCCTCGCCGGCGGCCCAACGGTCCGCGGTGAGCTGCGCGTCGACGATCGCGTCCTCCTCGTCCTCGAGGCTGGTCTTCTTCGGTCGGGCGGACCGCTTGGCCTCCTGACGCGCGGCGCGGGCGGCGTCGACGTCGTCGTACCCCGCGAGCAGGTCGCCCGCGGTGAGCTTCGGGCCGCGCTCGCGGCGCCACAGCACGGCGTACGCGGCGACCATCCCGACGGCGAAGATCAGCCACTGCACCGTGTATGACAGGTTCGTGTCCGGGTCGGGCGGGTCGGGGGCGGGCAGCGGGTTGATCGCGTCGGCCGCGGCCGGGTCCTCGGAGCTCATGACGCCGTACGCGGCGGTGGTCCGACCGTCGGCCCACGAGCCGCCGCCCTGGGCGGCCGCGAGGACGGCGTCCGTCGAGATCGACTGGACCTGGCCCGCGGGCGCTGACTTCGTGGGGGCGGGCTCGTCGGCGCGCAGCCTGGCGACGAGCGTGACCTCGCCGGACGGCGGGGCGGGCACGTCGGTGGGCCGCTCGGCGCCGCTCGACGACAGCGGCACCGTGCCCCGGTTCACGACCAGCACCACGCCGTCGACGGGAGTGCCGGGAGCGTCCACCACGAACGGCACGAGCACGTGGAAGACGGCGCCGCCGTCCACCGGACGGTTGCGCAGCAGCACGGTGCGGTCGGGCTCGTAGTGGCCTCGGGCGGTGACGGAGCGCCAGACGTCGTGGGCGGGCAGCGGCTCGCCGGGCGCGGGCAGCAGGTCGGCCACGGGCACGGGGTCCGCCCCGTACGCGGACGTGAGCTGCTCGGCCTGGGCCTTGTGCAGGTCGTAGCGCGACCACTGCCACTTCGCCGCGAGCAGGCACACGAGGGCCAGGAGGACGGCGCCGACCGCAAGCACGACCCACTGGCGGCGCGTGCGGGCGCCGCGGACCTCGCTCATGCGCCCGCTCCCGGGGCGCCGGGCGCGGCGTCCTCGAGCCGGTCGAGCTCGGCCGCGGGCACCACGTCGCGCAGGAACCCGCGCAGCTCGAGGAACTCGGCGAGGCTCTGCCGGTGCGCGTCGCACGCGAGCCACACCTTGCGGCGCTCGGGGGTGTGGAGCCGGGGGTTGTTCCACAGGAGCCCCCACGCGGCCTCGTCGCGGCAGCCCTTCGCGCTGCACACGAGGTCGCCGACGGCGTCGGCCTGCGGGTCGGCGGTCATGCGGCGTCCCCTCGGTGGTGCTGCGAGCGCTGCGGGTCGTCCGACGCGTCGTCGTCGGTCTCGTCCGCGGGCTCGGCGGGCTGCTCGACGACGATCCCGGGGGCGATGGCGGGGCGCGGCGGCTCCTCCGCGCCCTGCTCCAGGCCGCGGTACTCCATGCCCACGGAGTCGGACGCACGGCGCTGGCCACTCGCGTTCGCGAAGATCACGGCCGTGTACGGCAGGACCACGGCGCCGACGATGAGGACGATCCGGACCGGCCAGCTCGGGACGAGGATCGCCCCGACGAAGCAGAGGACGCGCACCGTCATCTGGATGGCGTAGACCCGCATTCGGCGCGACTGCTCGTCGTGCCGTGACTCGGGTGCCGAGGTGATGGAGACGACCTCGTCGTCGTTCGCCTCGTGCGGGTCGTGCCCTGGCGTCCTGCTCACCGACCCAGTCTAGGTGCGGCGCCTGGGAGCGTCGGGCTTGTGGAGACCGCACAAAAGCGGGTGGGGCTCCGTGCGCGCGGCGGCAGCGCTCCGACGTGCGCGGACGGGATAGGTTGTGTGGCGGCCTTCAGCCGATCCCCCCGAGCGAGCGGAGCAGCAGTGAGCGAGACGACGAACGACGTGACCCCCGCGCCGCGCACGGTGCTGGTCACCGGCGCGAACCGCGGCATCGGCCGCGCCATCGCGGAGCGCTTCGTCGCGCAGGGCGACCGGGTCGCCACGATCTACCGCGGAGGTGACCTGCCCGACGGCGTCTTCGGCGCGGTCGCCGACGTGCGCGACACGGACGCCGTCGACGCCGCGTTCACCGCGATCGAGAACGAGCTCGGCCCGGTCGAGGTGCTGGTCGCGAACGCGGGAGTCACCAAGGACGGCCTGCTGCTGCGCATGCGTGACGAGGACTTCACCGACGTCCTCGACGTCAACCTCACCGGCACCTTCCGCTGCGTGCGCCGTGCGTCGAAGGGCATGATCCGCCTGCGTCGCGGGCGCATCGTCCTGATCTCCTCCGTCGTCGGCCTCTACGGCGGGCCCGGCCAGGTCAACTACGCGTCGTCGAAGGCGGCGCTCGTCGGCATGGCGCGCTCGATCGCGCGCGAGCTCGGCGGACGGGGCATCACGGCGAACGTCGTCGCGCCCGGGTTCATCGAGACCGCGATGACGGCGGAGCTGACCGAGGACCGGCAGGCCGAGATCAAGGGCCAGATCCCCGCGGGCCGCTACGGCGCGGCGCAGGAGGTCGCCGGCGCGGTCGCGTTCCTCGCGTCCGACGACGCGGCCTACATCAACGGAGCCGTCATCCCGGTCGACGGCGGCCTCGGCATGGGCCACTGACACCGGCACCCGACCCCACCACCACCCCGACGACCTCGTTCGACCCTGCCCGGCCGGGCACCCCCCGGTACGCTCGGGTCGAGCCCCTGAGAAAGGACACCGATGGGCCTGCTCGACGGCAAGAAGATCCTCGTGACGGGAGTCCTCACGGACGCCTCGATCGCGTTCCAGGCCGCGCGTCTCGCGCAGGAGGAGGGCGCCACCGTCCTGCTCACCTCGTTCGGCCGCCAGGCCAAGCTGACGCAGGCGATCGCCAAGCGTCTGCCGGCCGAGGCGCCGGTGCTCCAGCTCGACGTGCAGAGCGCTGAAGACCTCGCCAACCTCGACGGTTCCGTGCGCGAGCACGTCGACTCGCTCGACGGCGTCGTGCACTCGATCGGCTTCGCCCCCCAGTCCGTGATGGGCGGCAACTTCCTCTCGGGCGAGTGGCCCGACGTCGCGACCGCGCTCGAGATCTCGGCGTTCTCGCTGAAGTCCCTCGCCGTGGCCACGCAGCAGCTGCTCAAGGACGGCACGCCCGGCGGGTCGATCGTCGGCCTGACCTTCGACGCGACGCTCGCCTGGCCGGTGTACGACTGGATGGGCGTCGCCAAGGCGGCCTTCGAGTCGACCGCCCGCTACCTCGCGCGTGACCTGGGCCCGGACAACATCCGCGTCAACCTCGTCTCGGCCGGCCCCATCAAGACGGTCGCCGCGAAGTCGATCCCCGGCTTCGAGAAGCTCGACGCCGAGTGGCCCGAGCGCGCCCCGCTCGGCTGGGACAACTCGACCGCGGAGCCCGCGGGCCGCGCGATCGCCGCGCTCTTGTCCGACTGGTTCCCCGCGACCACCGGCGAGATCGTGCACGTGGACGGCGGCTTCCACGCGATGGGCTCCTGAGTGAGGTCCGCCGCGTGACGGGCACCGAGCCCCACGAGCAGACGCGCGCCACCGACGCCCCCGGCGGGACGTCCGGTGACGCGCGTCGCCTCGTCCTGCTCCGCCACGCCAAGGCGGAGCCCGCCGGGTCGGGCCCCGACCACGCACGCCCGCTGGCGCTGCGGGGCCGGGCCCAGGCGACGGAGGTCGGGCTCACGCTCACGGCGTCCGGGCTCGTGCCCGACGTCGTGCTGTGCTCGTCGGCCCTGCGGACCCGGCAGACGTGGGACCTCGTCGCGGGCCGGCTGCCCGCCGTGCCGAGCGTGACGGTCGACGACGCGCTCTACGAGCTGACGGTGCGCGGCCTGCTCTCCGTCGTCCGCGAGCTGCCCGACGCCGCCCGGACGGTCCTCGTCGTCGGCCACGAGCCGACCATGGGAGCCGCGTCCGCCTTCTTCGCGGGGCCGGGTTCCGAGGCGGCCGCCGTCGCGCTCGCGCGCGTCGGCCTGCCGACCGGAGGCTACGGTCTGCTCGAGGCCGACGCGGCGTGGTCCGACTGGGACCGCGGCACCGCGAGCCTGCGCTACGCGGGGCGGCCCGCGAGCTGAGCAACGCCGGCGCAGGTCACGCCTGCGCTGCGCCGAGCTCGACCCACCGGCCCTCGGAGACGACCGTCACCGTCCCGTCGACGACGCTGATCGCGGTCTGCTCGTCGATCGCGTAGGCCGGCCCCTCGAGGTCCGCGGACCAGCGCTCCGCGTCCTCGAGGGTGTTGGTCGGGAACGCGTCCAGGTGCGGGAAGATCGAGAAGTCGACGAGGCCCAGGGCGGTGTCGTCCGGGGCGGCGGGCCACTCCACGAAGTACGACCCGATCCGGGGCGTCATCACCATGCTCCCGGCGCTCACCCCGACCCACACGAGGTCGGGCAGCGAGGGCAGCAGGTCCGCGAGGCCGGACTCGCGCATCCAGTGGGCCAGGTACGTCGCGTCCCCGCCGTCCACGAGGAGCACGTCGGCCTCCCGGACCCACGGGACCCAGCGGTCCGCGCCGATCGTGGGGAGGGCCGTCAGCTCGAGGACACCGAGCGAGGCCCAGCCGAGCCCCGTGAAGTACCGGAAGCCGGGGTCCGCGGCCACGAGGCCGCGCACCGACTGCGGCCCGCACATCGGGTGGCCCCACTGGGCGGTCGGCACGACGAGCGCGCGGCACTCCTCGACGGGTCGCCCGAGCAGCTCGACGAGCGCCGCGTGGATCGTGGGGTTCGTGACCCCACCGGACGTGAGCAGGAGCTTCATGACGACCTCCGGACCTGGGCGGGCTGACCTCCCTGCAGACTCCCGGTGCGCCCCGGACTCATCGGACGCTACGCGGAGGGCTCGTCCCCGCGCGCGGCGGCGTCGACCACGGCCAGGACCTCGTCGAGACGCCCCTCGACGGCGTACGGCGCCTGCTCCCTGACGACGGGCTTGGCGCGGAAGGCGATCCCGATCCCGGCCGCTCCGATCATGTCGAGGTCGTTCGCGCCGTCACCCACCGCGACCGTGTCCGCCATCGGGATCTCGAGCTGCGCCGCGAGCTCGCGCAGCGCGCGCTCCTTGGCCGCGCGGTCGATCACGGGGCCGATCGTCCGGCCCGTGAGGCGGCCGCCCGCGACCTCGAGGCGGTTCGCGCGGAACAGGTCGATGTCGAGCGCCCTCGCGAGCGGCTCGACGACCTCCGCGAACCCCCCGGACACGAGCGCCACGACCCAGCCGCGCCGGTGCGCCTCCGCGACGAGCTCGCGCGCGCCCGGGGTGTGCGTGGCCGACGCCCGGACGTCGTCGAGCGCGGAGACGGGGACGCCCTCGAGCGTCGCGACGCGCTCGCGCAGGGACGCCGCGAAGTCCAGCTCGCCGCGCATCGCGCGCTCGGTCACCGCGGCGACCTGCTCGCGGGTGCCCGCGTGGTCGGCGATGAGCTCGATGACCTCCTGCTCGATGAACGTCGAGTCGACGTCCATCACGAGGAGGCGACGACGGTGGGCGGTCTCGGGCGCGTGCGGCTCGGGCACGTGTCGGCTCCTCGAAGAACTCGGCGGTCTCGGCGGACTCAGTCGACGACCGTCCCCTTCGGGACGACCGTGATGCCGGACGCGGTCACGGTGAACCCGCGGGCGCGGTCGGCGTCCGGGTCGAGACCGATGCGCGCCCGCGCGCCCACGACGACGTTCTTGTCGAGGATCGCGCGGTGCACCTGCGCGTGGCGGTGCACCTGGACGCCGTCCATCAGGACGCTGTCCGACACGGACGACCACGAGTGTAGGTGGACGCCGGGGGACAGGACGGAACCGACCACGGTCGCACCCGAGACGAGCACGCCGGGGGAGACGATCGAGTCGGCGGCGTGCCCGAGGCGGCCGGGACCGGCGTGCACGAACTTGGCCGGCGGCAGGCCCGTGTACCCCGTGTAGAGCGGCCACTCGTCGTTGTAGAGGTTGAAGACCGGGTTGATCGAGATGAGGTCCTTGTTGGCGTCGAAGTACGCGTCGATCGTCCCGACGTCGCGCCAGTAGTTGCGGTCGCGGTCCGTCGAGCCGGGCACGTCGTTGTCGATGAAGTCGTACACGCCGGCCGTCCCGCGGTCGACGAAGTACGGCACGATGTCGCCGCCCATGTCGTGGGCGGAGTCCTCGTTCGCGGCGTCGCGCGTCACGGCCTCGACGAGGGCGTCGGCGTCGGCGACGTAGTTGCCCATCGACGCGAGGACCTCGCCGGGGGAGTCGGCCAGCCCGACCGGGTCCTTCGGCTTCTCGAGGAACGCCCGGATGCGGCCCGGCTTCTCGGGGTCGACGTCGATGACGCCGAACTGGTCGGCGAGCGCGATCGGCTGCCGGATCCCCGCGACCGTGAACTCCGCCCCCGACGCGACGTGCGCGTCGACCATCTGGGAGAAGTCCATCCGGTACACGTGGTCGGCGCCGACCACGACGACGATGTCGGGTCGCTCGTCCTCGATGATGTTGAGGCACTGGTAGATCGCGTCGGCGCTGCCGAGGTACCAGTGCTTGCCGACGCGCTGCTGCGCGGGGACCGGCGCGACGTAGTTGCCGAGCAGCGTCGACATGCGCCACGTCTTCGCGACGTGCCGGTCGAGGCTGTGCGACTTGTACTGCGTCAGCACGATCACGTGGAGGTAGCGCGAGTTGATGACGTTCGACAGCGCGAAGTCGACCAACCGGTAGATCCCCCCGAAGGGGACCGCGGGCTTGGCCCGCTGCGCTGTCAGGGGCATGAGTCGCTTGCCCTCGCCACCGGCGAGGACGATCGCGAGGACTCGCTTCGTCGCCATGGCTGCACCCTACGGTCTTTTCACCGGCTGGGCCGGGGTGACGGATCCGGCGCGCCCGCACGCTAGGTTGGCGCCATGCGCGTCGACCTCCTGTCCCGTGAGTACCCCCCGAACGTCTACGGCGGCGCCGGCGTCCACGTCGCGGAGCTCTCGCACGTCCTGGCCCGCCGGCTCGACGTGCGCGTGCACGCGTTCGGGCCCGGCGAACCGCTCGGCGTGCCCGGCCCGGCCACGCCGGGCGAGCCCGTCGTCACGCGCTACGGGGTTCCCGCCGAGCTCGCCGGCGGCGACGCGGCGCTCGCGACCTTCGGCGTCGACCTGCAGATGGCCGGGAACCTCGGCGGGACGGACCTCGTCCACTCCCACACCTGGTACGCGAACCTCGCCGGACACCTCGGCTCGCTGCTCACCGGGGCGCCGCACGTCCTGTCGGCGCACTCGCTCGAGCCGCTGCGGCCGTGGAAGGCCGAGCAGCTCGGCGGCGGGTACGCGCTGTCGAGCTGGGCCGAGCGGACGGCGTACGAGTCGGCCGCGGGCGTCATCGCCGTGAGCGCCGGCATGCGCGCCGACATCCTGCGCGTCTACCCCGCGGTCGACCCGGACCGCGTCCACGTCGTGCGCAACGGGATCGACCTGGACGGGTGGCAGCGTCCGAGCAGCCCCGACGAGCTGGCCGCGGCGCGCGCGACGGTCGAGCGGCTCGGCATCGACCCGGGTCGGCCGACGGTCGTGTTCGTCGGGCGGATCACCCGGCAGAAGGGCCTGCCGTACCTCCTGCGTGCGGCCGAGCGGCTCGCGCCCGAGGTCCAGCTCGTGCTCTGCGCCGGGGCCCCCGACACGCCCGAGATCGCCGAGGAGGTCTCGTCCGCGGTCGCCCGGCTGGCGACCGAGCGAACCGGCGTCGTCTGGATCGAGCAGATGCTCCCGCGCGCCGAGCTGGTCGCGGTGCTCGCGGCGTCCACGGTCTTCGTCTGCCCGTCCGTCTACGAGCCGCTCGGCATCGTCAACCTCGAGGCGATGGCCGTCGGGCTGCCCGTGGTCGGCTCGGCGACGGGAGGCATCCCCGAGGTCGTCGACGACGGCGTGACCGGGCTCCTGGTGCCCCTCGACCAGGCGGACGACGGCACCGGGACGCCGCTCGACCCCGAGCGCTTCGTCACGGACCTCGCCGACGCGCTCACGGCCGTCGTCTCCGACCCCGCGCGCGCCGCCGCGATGGGGCTGGCCGCACGGTGGCGCGTCGAGGAGCACTTCTCCTGGGACGCGATCGCGGACCGGACGGTCGCCGTCTACGAGCAGGTCCTCGAGGGCGCGCGGTGAGCGGCTCTGCACCCGCGGGCGTGATCCGCGTGGCCGCCGCCGTCGTCACCGACGACGCCGGGCGCTACCTCCTCGTCCGCAAGCGCGGCACGACGGCGTTCATGCAGCCGGGCGGCAAGATCGAGCCGGGCGAGGACCCGCGGGCCGCGCTCGTCCGCGAGCTCGCCGAGGAGATCAGCGTGGACGTCGCGCCCGAGGATCTCGTCGCGCGCGGCACCCACCACGCCGCAGCCGCCAACGAGCCGGGGCATGCCCTCGTCGCGGAGGTCTTCGAGGTCCCGGGCGTCCTCGAGCCGCGCACGGCCGCGGAGATCGAGGAGCACGTCTGGGTGGACCCGGCCGAACCCGGGGCGGTCGAGCTCGCGCCCCTCACGCGCGACCTGTTGGCGGCGGCCGCCCGATCGCCCAGGTAGACCGGCGGCCGGTCTCGCTCCCGAGGTATGCGGGATGCCGGGGTACTTCGTGAGGTATTCCGGATGCCGGGGTACTTCGCGAGGTATGCGGGATGCCGGGGTACCTCGCGAGGTATGCGGGATGCCGGGGTACTTCGCGGGGTATGCGGGATGCCGGGGTACTTCGCGAGGTTATGCGGGATGCCGGGGTACTTCGCGGTCAGCGCAGGTGGAGCGTCGCCGCCTCGAGCGCCCGCCGCGAGGCGTCGCCCACCGCGTGGAGCGCTGCACCCCGCTGGTCGGACTGCCACAGGTTGACCGCGCCGCCGTCGTCGCGCGTCGCGAGCTCGACGATGGTGCGCAGGCGGACGGCCTGCGAGAGCACCCGGGCGCGCCGGGCGTCGAGCGCTGCCGGCACGCTGGCCCCGAGGTCCACGGGCGCGCGCAGGCGGGCGATCGCGTCGGCGGCGTCCTCGCGCCAGCTC
Organism: Luteimicrobium sp. NPDC057192; assembly: GCF_042670205.1. Classification (NCBI taxonomy): domain Bacteria; kingdom Bacillati; phylum Actinomycetota; class Actinomycetes; order Micrococcales; genus Luteimicrobium; species Luteimicrobium sp. NPDC057192. The sequence continues at coordinate 48,250 of NZ_JBHUWD010000002.1, forward strand.
GCCACGTCGAGCGCGTCGAGCGCCTCCGTCGCGGTCACGAGAGCGGCCCGCAGCTCCCGCTCGGCGTCCTCGACCGTGCCGACCGCGCCGAGGACGCGCGTCTGCCACGGCTCGACCTCGACGACGTCCCAGCGCACGAGGTGGCCCGGCTCCAGGTCGCTGCCGAACCGCTGCACGTCCGGGACCGCTGCGAAGGCACGCCCGCGGCGCTCGACGAGCACGCACTCCCCGGCGTCGACGGCCGCGTGCGAGACGGCCGCAGGCACGGCCGCGGCGCGTCCGGCCTCGGGGAGCAGCGCCACGACGGCGTCCGCACCGCCCCAGGCGGCGAGCAGCAGCCCGACGCCGCCGGGAGGACCGTCGGCGTCGCGCGCCGCGCTCTCGTCGGCAGGGTCGAGCCCCGACACCTCGTGGGGCTCGTCGTCGTCCTGGACGAGGCGCGCGGCTCGTGCGAGCGAGGCCGCGTCGCGCGGCCCGAGAGCGAGCCAGAGCGCGAGGAGCGTGCTCCTGGCGAGGACGGGAGGCGTGTACGGATCCATCGCGCCCAACCTATAGGGTCGGTACCCATGAGCTGGGTTCTCGACCTGTCCGACATCACCGTCCGCCGCGGGAGCAAGACGATCCTCGACGGCGTCGACTGGAAGGTCGCGGAGGGCGAGCGCTGGGTCGTGCTCGGCCGCAACGGCGCGGGCAAGACGACGCTCGTGCAGATCGCCGCGGGGCGCATGCACCCGACGTCGGGCACGGCGAAGATCCTGGACCAGGAGCTCGGGAAGTCGGACGTGTTCGAGCTGCGTCCCCGGATCGGGCTGGCGAGCGCGGCGCTCGCCGACCGGATCCCCGGCTCGGAGAGGGTGCTCGACGTCGTGCAGACCGCCGCCTACGGCGTGACCGGCCGCTGGCGCGAGGACTACGAGGAGCTCGACACCGACCGCGCGCACGACCTGCTGAAGCTGTTCGACGTCGACCAGCTCGCAGACCGGACGTTTGGGACCCTGTCGGAGGGCGAGCGCAAGCGCGTGCAGATCGCGCGGTCGCTCATGACCGACCCCGAGCTGCTCCTGCTTGACGAGCCCGGTGCGGGCCTCGACCTGGGCGGCCGCGAGGAGCTCGTGCAGGCGCTGTCGGAGCTCGCGAGCGACCCCGCGTCGCCCGTGCTCGCGCTCGTGACGCACCACGTCGAGGAGATCCCCCCGGGCTTCACGCACCTGCTCCTGCTCAAGGACGGCGCCGTGCACAGCGCGGGGCCGCTCGAGGAGATCCTGACGTCCGACAACCTGTCGTCGGCGTTCGGGCTCCCGCTCCTCGTCGCCCACGGCGCGGGCCGTTGGGTGGCGCGCGCCGCTCGCTGAGCCCAGTCCGCGAGGCACTCCTTCGACCCACCGCGAGGCCGCCGTCGGGCGACCGGAGAAGTGCCGCGAAAAGGGCCCCGAGGGGGTGCGCCGAGCCCGGAGATTTGGTAAAGTCCGGGCAAAGGTACCGAGGTCACGCGGCCGCGGTCGAACCGGGGTCGGCCGCGCGACGTGCCCGCCCGGAAGGGGGATGCCATGGAATGGCTCTGGTGGATCGGCGCAGCTCTCCTCTTCGCCGTCGTCGAGGTCGTCACGCTGAGCTTCGTGCTCATCATGTTCGCCGGCGGGGCGCTCGTGGCGGCGATCGCCAACGCGTTCGGATGGCCGTTCTGGGCGCAGGTCGTCGTGTTCGGCGTGGTCTCGACGATCTTCCTGCTGACCTTCCGCCGCTGGCTCGTCCGCCGGTTCCGCACGTCCACCCCGGTCGCGCGGACCAACGCCGACGCGCTGGTCGGGCGTGAGGCCGTGACGATCGCCGACGTGAGCGAGTCGGGCGGTCGGATCAAGCTCAACGGTGAGGTGTGGACGGCGCGGGTCGCGCGCGGGGCCCTGGCGGTCTCGTCGGGCGAGCACGTGCGCGTCGTCCGGATCGACGGGGCGACCGCCGTCGTCGAACCGCTCACGCTCGGCACCGGGGCGGCCGACGCGCCGGGGCCCGCGGTCACCGGCGGCGCCTGACCCCGCGGACGTGCCCGCGGCGTCGAGCAGCACGGCGCCTCCGCACGGTTCGTGACCAGCACGGCTCGACGCAGCACAGCTCGACGCAGCACAGCTCGACCATCCGTACGACCCACAGTGGAAGGACCCGCATGAACGACCCCTCGGCCGGGACGATCGTCGTCTGGATCGTCGTCGCCCTCATCGCGATCTTCGTGATCGTGTCCCTGGTCAAGGCGGTGCGCATCGTGCCGCAGGCCGTCTCGCTCATCGTCGAGCGCCTGGGCCGCTACTCGCGCACGCTCGACGCCGGCTTCCACCTCCTCGTGCCGTACGTGGACCGCGTGCGCGCCGGCGTGGACCTGCGCGAGCAGGTCGTGTCGTTCCCGCCGCAGCCCGTGATCACGAGCGACAACCTCGTGGTCAGCATCGACACGGTCATCTACTTCCAGGTCACCGACCCGAAGGCCGCGGTCTACGAGATCGCGAACTACATCACGGCGATCGAGCAGCTCACGGTCACCACGCTCCGTAACGTCATCGGCGCGATGGACCTCGAGCAGACGCTGACGAGCCGCGACCAGATCAACGGCCAGCTGCGCGGCGTGCTCGACGAGGCCACCGGCAAGTGGGGCATCCGCGTCAACCGCGTCGAGCTGAAGTCGATCGACCCGCCCGCCTCGGTGCAGGGCTCGATGGAGCAGCAGATGCGCGCCGAGCGGGACCGCCGCGCCACGATCCTCACGGCCGAGGGCGTCAAGCAGTCCCAGATCCTCACGGCCGAGGGTGAGAAGCAGTCGAACATCCTCCGGGCCGAGGGTGAGGCTCAGTCGGCCATCCTGCGGGCCGAGGGTGAGGCGCGCGCGATCCTCCAGGTCTTCGACGCCATCCACGAGGGCGACCCCGACCCCAAGCTGCTCGCGTACCAGTACCTGCAGATGCTGCCGCAGATCGCGAACGGCACGTCGAGCAAGCTGTGGGTCGTCCCGACGGAGTTCACCGCCGCGCTCGGCTCGATCGCCAAGGGCTTCGGCGGCGACGGTGCTCCTGCGGGCCCCGCGGGTGCCCCCGACGAGGGCGGTCCGGAAGGCCGTGCCCCGCGTCCGCGCGTCGAGCGCGAACGTCCGGCCCTCGGCGAGCAGGCGCTGACGGACCCCGCCGAGGCTCTCGCCGAGGCGCGGCGCCAGGCGGAGGCGGCGACCGCCGACGCCACGAGCGCCGGCACCCAGTCGGGCATGCCGTTCGACCCGAACGCCGAGCGCGGGCAGCGCCCGGGAGGCGGCACGGTGCCCCCGACGCAGCCCGGACAGCGTGGCCCTGAGCCTCGTCCGCTCGGCGGGGCGACGCCACCCCCGGCTCCGCCCACCGGCCCGGGCACCGGAGGCCCGGCCGGCGAGGAGGGCCCCGACGCGCAGCAGTAGCGCGGCAGCAGCAGCGCGGCGCACCTGGACGGCGACCCCGTCACCCCGCGTGGGTGGCGGGGTCGCGTCGTCCGCGCAGGTGGCGCTGCGGAACCGATGCCGGGCGAACTGCGGCACATCGCGCGCGCGTCGGCGGGTCGCCAGTTAGGTTGAACCTGACTTTGTCTGTCGGCAAGGTCCAGCGCGGCATGCATCACGAGGCCCTCGGGGGAGGCGCGGTATGCAGGCATCCGACCGCGGCAGTGCGCGGACGCGACGACGGGCGAACCGGGCGACCGGTCGGCGCCGCCGCGTGGGCGTGCTCGCCGCCCTCGGCCTCGCGCTGACGGCCGGGCTCGTCGTACCCGTGGCGCCGGTGGTGCCGGTGCCCGCGGCGGACGCGCTGACGTTTCCCTCCGGACTGCAGACCGGTTTCCAGATCGACGGGAACAAGACCGCGAGCGGGAACCTGCCGACCGCGTTCGACTGGGACGACATCCTGTCCCCGGCGCCCACCGCGACCCAGACCCCGACGTTCCACCCCACCGACCCGTACACGACCCCGAACGGGTACCGGTCGTCGGGGATCTTCGAGGGGTCGTTCTTCTGGGACGACGGCATCTACGGCAACTGCGACGGACGGACCGACCAGACCGCGACGGGCAGCGCCCAGACGGCCAGCACCAACCCGTGGGTGGCGGCGCCGGCGAACGTGCAGGACAAGAACAACCTCTGCAGCGCGGGTTACGCGGCGGAAGCGCTCGCGGACAGCACCGGCATCCGGCACTTCATCCTCTACGGCTACTTCACCCGGCGCACGGGCGGGACCGCCGACGCCTCGACGTTCACCGTGTTCGAGGGGCCGAGGCCAGGGCGCTGCGACGACCTCATGCTCGACATCCACTGGCCGAGCGGCTCCACCCAGTTCCTCGGCTGGACGCCGAGCGCGGGCGACGACTGCGCCAACCCCAACGGGGCCGGCACGTGGGGCAGCACGGGACGCTCGGTCGACTTCGCGTTCGCGATGGGGCAGCGCACCGAGGGCCCGCCCGTCGGCAACAACCAGGAGCGCACGTTCGGCGAGTACGCGATCGACCTCACCGCGGCCGGCCTCTTCGGCGACCAGTCGTGCTCGAGCTACACCATCTCGTCGCTCATGACGCGGTCGAGCGACTCCCTCACGTCGAACATGGCCGACTTCCTCAACAACACGCCGGACCCGATGTCGGTCTCCAACTGCGGCACGCTCACCGTGACGAAGCGGACGCCGGCGGGCACGACCGACGACGCCTTCGGGTTCACCGTCACCAACGAGAGCTCGCAGGGGGTCGTCATCCCCCCGGGCACCACGAGCATCACCGACACGCTCCGGAACGGGGAGACCAGGACCTACGACGACGTGCTGTCGAGCAACCTGCTCCACCTGCGGGAGACCGGGATCCCGCCGCCGTGGGCGCTCGCGCACGCCGAGTGCTCCTACGTCGACGACGCCGGCGACCGGCACAGCATCGACGTCACCGACCCGGCGACGCCGTTCATCCTGCTGGGCGGCGGGAGGACCGACTGCGTCCTGACCAACGACGCGGCGCTCGTCACCGTCGCGAAGGTGACGCGCCCGGCGGGCTCGGACCAGGAGTTCGACTTCACGATGGGGGCCGACCACCCGGCGACGCTGGGCGACGGCGACAGCGAGACGATCGCCGTGCCCCCCGGCACGCCGATCACCTTCACGGAGAGCCCGGTCGACGGCTGGACGACGCCGAGCTACGCGTGCGACGACGACGCCGGCACGCAGGGCACCGGCTACTCGGTCACGGTCACGCCGGTGCTCTCGAGGAACGTCACGTGCACGTTCACGAACACGCAGCGCGCCACGGTGACGATCGAGAAGCGCGTCCCGGCGGGGACTCCCGAGACCGCCTTCGAGTTCTCGGGCAGCGTCGGTGACTTCGAGCTGACCCCGACGACGCCGGTCGGGACGACCGAGCTCGTCGACAGCGAGAGCTTCCCCGTCGATCCGGGCCCCCAGACCGTCACGGAGGCGCCCCACGACGCCTTCACCCTGGCCGATCTCAGCTGTTGGGACGACACCTACGGCTGGGAGGTCGAGTACGAGGGTGCGTCGGCGTCCTTCGACGCTCGGCCGGGCTCGGCGATCACCTGCTCGTTCACGAACGTCCCGAACCCGCAGGGAGCCACGCTGATCGTGCAGAAGGCGACGACGCCGATGGTGAACTGGGATCTCGACTTCCCGTTCACCGTGACCGGGCCGGGCGGGTTCAGCCGCTCCTTCGGTCTGAACACCGTCGCGGACGCCTGGTCGTGGACGGCTGCGGACATCCCGGCGGGAACCTACACGATCACGGAGCAGCAGCTCGCGGGGTGGGAGGTCTCCGACCTGTCGTGCACCCGCAGGGACGGCGGTTCGCTCGGCTGGACGCCCCATGGCGACCACGTCGATCTCGACCTTCCCGCGGGCGCCGTCGTCACGTGCCTCTTCACCAACGCCGCGTCGCTCGCGCAGGCCACGATCACCAAGACCGTCGCGAACGTGGCGCCCGGCTACGACTGGAGCTTCGACGTCGCGCTGTCGCCGGCAGGCGACGGCACGGCGAGGACGTTGTCGGGCAGCGGGCCGGGGACCGACTCGACCACGTGGGGCGACCTCGTGCCCGGCACCCGGTACGTGATCCGGGAGACGTCGAAGTCCGGCTGGGACATGGGCGCGATCACCTGCACCGACCAGACGGGCGCGGTCCAGGACCTCGACTCCGACGACCTCACGTTCACGTTCGTCGCCACGGTGGACCAGCGGCTCGCCTGCGGCATGACGAACCGGGCTCAGACCTCGTCGCTGTCGGTGAACAAGATCACCACGGGCCTGGGGCCCGACTACGCGTGGTCGTTCCACGTCCAGATCCTTCCGCTGCCGACGGGCGCCACGAACCCGCGCGAGGTCGCGGGCGTGGGGCAGAGCGCGGTCACCCTCGGCTGGGACAACCTCGTGCCGGGTCAGCGGTACGAGGTCAGCGAGGTGGACCTCCCGGGGACCGTGCACGAGGAGTTCACCTGTTCCGGCGCGGGCGCGGGGCCGCTCGACGACGGCAGCGGGTTCTGGTTCGTCGCGCCCCTCGCGGGGTCGGTGAGCTGTACGGTCACGAACTTCGTCGACCCGGTGCCGGCCACCCTGACGAAGACGACGACGTCGGGTGACGGGACGTTCACCTTCGACCTGGCGGCGCTCGGCACGGGCACGGACCCGACCCCCGTGCCGGTCACGACGACGGACGGCCGGGGGAGCGCGTCGCTGACCCTCGTCCCCGGCGTGCGGTACTCGCTGACCGAGCGGGGCCAGCCCGGGTGGGTCGCCGGCCCGATCGTGTGCACGGTCACCCCGCCGGGCGACGGCGAGCCGTCGCGGATCCCCGACGTCACGGACTTCAGCGTGTCCGTCGGCGACCGGGTCGCCTGCGAGGTCGAGAACGACATCGCACCGGGCACCGTGACGTTCACCAAGACGACCGCGGGCGTCGCGCCCGACCTCGACTGGTCGTTCCCGATCACGCTGACGCCGGAGGGCGGCGAGGGCGTGACACGGACGGTCGCGGGCACGGGCACGGGGTCGTCGTCGGCGGCCTGGGAGGACCTCGGCCCCGGCACCTACACGCTCGCGGAGGGTGGCCTCGCCGGCTGGACGGCGGGCACGATCGTCTGCGAGTCGAGCGCGGGGCCCGTCACCGACGCCGATCCGGTCACGCCGGGCTTCCAGCTCGAGGTCAGGGCGGGGGAGTCGTACACGTGTGCCGCGACCAACACGGCCCGCCCGGTGAGCGTGTCGATCGCGAAGCGCACCGCGGGGATCGGCGACTCGGTGGACTGGTCGTTCGACTTCACGCTCGCGCCGGCGCCCGACGGGCAGGACGGGACGACGACCCTCACCGGCACCGGGCCGGGCCTCGGCGCGGACACGCACACGTGGACCGCGCTCGTGCCCGGACGCGTCTACAGCCTCGCGGAGGCGAACCCGGGCGCGAGCTGGGTGGCGGGCGCCGTCACGTGCACCGACGCGTCCGGGGCGACGGTCGACGCGTCGCGGCTGGTCCCGGTGCCGGGCGGCGCCTACACGTGCGTGGCGGACAACACCGCGCGCCCCGTCACGGCGACGGTGACGAAGACGACGGTCGGTGGTGACGGCACGTTCACGTTCCTGCTCGCCGACGTGCCGTCGTCGGGGCCCGCGACCCCGCTCACCGTGACGACGTCGGGCGGGACGGGTTCCGCGACCCTCCCCACCCTGGTCCCCGGGAACCGGTACGCGCTCAGCGAGGCGAGCCAGGACGGGTGGCGACAGACCGGGCCGCTCGCCTGCACGCGCACGCCGCTCGGCGGCGACGCGGCCCCCATCCCCGACCTCTCCGACTTCACGGTCGCGGCCGGCGACACGATCGCGTGCACCGCGGAGAACACCCGGCTGGGCCACGTCATCCTCTACAAGGAGGTGCACGGCACCGGCGACGAGCCGCGCAGCTTCGGCTTCACGAGCAACGTTCCCGGGCACGAGTTGTTCACCGTGGACGACGTGCGGGACGACGGTCAGCTCGTCCCGTACGAGATGCTGGACGTCCTCCCCGGTACCGACTACTACGTGGCCGAGGACGACGACACGGGCAGCCCGGGCACCCAGCTGGCCGACCTGTCCTGCACGTACGGGGGCGAGGACCACTCCGGCAGCGCCGAGGACCGCGAGAACCGTCGCATCGGCTTCCACGTGCTGGCGGGCGAGACGACCGAGTGCTACTTCACGAACGCCGTCCCCGGCACGATCATCCTCATCAAGCGGTCGGTCCCGCCGAACTACCGCCAGGACTTCAACTTCTCGATCGCGGGCCCGAGCATCGGCGAGGACCCCCAGGAGTTCGTCATCAACTCCGACCCGTCGGTCGACGGGGCGCTCCGCTCGTGGTCGGGCCTCGACGCGGGCGAGTACACCCTCACGGAGGGCTCCATGCCTCCGGGCTGGAGCCTCAACACGACCGGCGGTGCCACCTTCTGCAACACGCCGGACGGCTGGACCCTCGACCCGGCCGCGCAGTCGATCACGATCGACCTCGCGGCCGCCGACGTCGTCACCTGCTTCTTCTCGAACCGTGCGGAGACGGCGTCGGTGAGCGTGACGAAGTCCGCGACGGGCCTCGTGGCGGGCACCGCCTGGTCGTTCCCGCTGACCCTGAGCCCGCCCGCCGGGGTCCAGCCGTCTCCGCAGCAGACCGTCTCGGGCATCGCGGGCGTGACGGCCGCCACGAACACCGCGACGTGGACGAACCTCACACCCGGGGTCACCTACACGCTCGCCGAGCCGACGGCGACGGGCTGGACGGCCGGGGCGTACGTCTGCACGGACGCGTCCGGCGCGTCCGTGCCGGACGGGAGCGACGCCCCCGGGTTCCAGTTCCTGGCCGGCGTGGGCACGACGCTGAGCTGCGCGCTCACGAACCAGGCGCAGCAGGCGTCGGTCGCGGTCTCCAAGGTGGTGTCGGGTGTCGCGAGCGACCTGCCGTGGCAGTTCGAGCTCGACCTGGCGCCGACGGCGTCACCGTCCGGCTCGCAGACGGTCTCCGGCGTCGGGAACGCGACGTCCGACCCCGTGACCTGGACGAACCTCGTGCCCGGTACGACCTACACGCTCACCGAGACCGCCCCGGACGGCTGGCGCCAGGGCGTCTTCCAGTGCGCCGGCCTCGCCGACGCGGACCCCGCGGCGGCCGGCTTCCAGTTCGTCGCGACTCCCGGTCTGGCGCTCCAGTGCGGGATCTCCAACGCCGGCCAGGCGTCGCGGGCGAGCGTCGTCAAGACCGTGACGGGCGTCGCCGACGGCGTCGCGTGGTCGTTCCCGGTGACGATCGCTCCCGCGGCCTCCCCGCAGGCGACGCAGACCCTCGCGGGCACCGGCTCGTCGACCTCGGGGCCGGCGACCTGGACCAACCTCGTGCCCGGCGTCCGGTACAGCCTGACCGAGGCCGCGGCGGCCGTCTGGACCGGGACGTTCGCCTGCACGGCCGGGGGGCTGACGGTCGACGACCTCGACCCGCTGGCGTCCGGGTTCCAGTTCGTGGCCGGGCTCAACCAGACCCTCGAGTGCGAGATCACCAACGCGGCGAGCCCGGCCCAGGTGTCGGTGACGAAGACCGTGACCGGGGTCGCGTCCGACCTCGACTGGTCGTTCGACGTGACGCTCGACCCGGCGGCCGCCCCGCAGGCCACGCAGGCGCTGACGGGCACGGGGAACGAGACGTCGGACCCGGCGACGTGGACCGGCCTGGTGCCCGGGACGACGTACACGCTCAGCGAGGAAGACCCGCCGGACGGGTGGACCGGCGGTGACGTCGTCTGCGGCGACCTCGCCGACGCCGACCCCGGCACGGCGGGGTTCCAGTTCGTCGCTGCCCTGGACCAGCGGCTGTCGTGCACGCTGAGCAACGCGGCGGACCCCGCGGACGTCTCGGTCACGAAGACGGTGTCGGGAGTCGCGGCCGACCTCGACTGGTCGTTCGACGTGACGCTCGACCCGGCGGCCGACCCGGGCGCGACGCAGGCGCTGACGGGCACGGGGAACGAGACGTCGGACGCGGCGACGTGGACCGGCCTGGTGCCCGGCACGACGTACACGCTCCGCGAGGACGGCCCGCCGGGCGGGTGGACGGGTGGTGAGGTGGTGTGCGGCGAACTCGCCGACGCCGACCCCGAGGCGGACGGGTTCCAGCTCGTCGCGGCGCCCGGCATGTCGCTCGCGTGCAGCGTGGAGAACGCCGCCACGGCCGCCTCGCTGTCCGCGACCAAGACGGTCGACGGCGTGGCGAGCGGGCGGGACTGGGCGTTCGACCTCACGCTCGACCCCGTCACCGGCCCGACGGCGACGCAGGAGGTGGCGGGCACCGGCAACGAGACCTCCGCCCCGGCGACGTGGGGCGACCTCGTCCCCGGGACCACCTACACGCTGACCGAGGCCACCGACGAGACGGGCTGGACCGAGGGCTCCTTCGTCTGCCGGGCCGGAGGGCCCGACGAGCCCACCGTCGCGGACGCGAGCGACGCTCCCGGGTTCCAGCTCGTGCCCGAGCCGGGCGGGTCGTACGTCTGCGACGTCGTCAACACGCGGAGCCCCGCGACCGGCACGATCACCAAGACCAGCCTCGGTGGCGACGGCGACTTCGACTTCTCCCTCACCCCCGAGGGCAGCCCCGCGCAGACGATCACCGTCTCCACCTCGGGCGGCACCGGGACCGCCGACCTGCCCGCGCTGCTGCCGGACACGACGTACTCCCTGACCGAGGAGCCGGTGGACGGCTGGACGTCGTCCGAGGCGCTCGCGTGCACCGCGACACCCGCGGGCGGCGGCGACGCCGTGCCGATCGACGACCTGTCGTCGTTCACGGTCGACCCGGGCGCCGTGCTCGACTGCCGGGCGACGAACGAGCGCCACGGGCGGATCGTCGTCGTGAAGGCCGTGGACGGCGAGGACGGCACGTTCGACTTCGCCGGGACCTGGCAGGACCCGGGCGACTTCTCGATCACGACCGAGGGCGGCACGGGGTCGCGGGCCTTCGACGACGTCGTGCCCGGCGAGTACACGCTGACCGAAGCAGGGAAGGCGGGGTTCGAGGGCACGCGGCTGGTGTGCACGGACGGCGCCGCCGGGGGCACGGCCTCCACCGTCGAGGGGCTCACCGGCACCATCGCGCTCGACCCGGGCGAGACGGTGACCTGCACGTACACCAACACCCAGTGGGGCGTCCTGACGGTCGACAAGACGACGGTGCCGGCGGGGGAGAGCACCGAGTTCGGGTTCACGTGGGGCCCCGCGGGGGGCACCCAGGAGCCGTTCACGCTCGCCGACCGGGACGAGCCCTTCACGACCGCGCCGCTCGAGCCCGGCGCGTACACGGTGACGGAGGGCGGCGCCGACGGGTGGCGACTGACGTCCCTGGTGTGCACGGGATCGAGCGGCACCCCGTCGTACGACGGCGGGACCGCGACGGTCCGGGTGGCGGCCGGCGACACCGTGCTCTGCCGCTACACGAACGCACGTGAGGCCGCGCTGACCGTCGAGAAGTCGGTGGTGAGCGGGCCGGTGGACCAGGGGGACGGCGTGTTCCGGATCGGCTACCGGGTCACGGTGCGCAACCCCGGCGCCGTCGCGCAGCGGTACGACCTGGAGGACCGGCTGCGCTTCGGCGGCGGGATCCGTGTGCTCTCGGCGAGCCTCGCGTCCGACGACGTCACGGTGAACCGGGGCTGGGACGGTACGCTCGACGCGGCGGCCGTGAACGGCGCGACGATCGCGGCGGGCGCGGTCCACACCCTCGACGTGACGGTGAGCGCGCGCGTGCCGGGCGTGCTGTCGGCCGACGCGCGCGCGTGCCAGGGCACGGCTGAGGCGCCGGGGCTCGGCGGCTTCCTCAACACGGCGTCCGTCCGCGGCGAGGTCGGCGACGGTGCCTCCGCCTCGGCGTGCTCCGACGTCCCGGTTCCCGGCACGACACCCACCCCCACCCCGCCACCGACGACGCCGGCCCCGACGTCTTCGCCCGCCCCGACGTCGACAGTCGGCGGGGGCGGGGGCGGGGGCGGGGGCGGGGGCGGTTCGCTCGCGACCACGGGGTTCGCCGCGTGGACCACCCTGCTCGTGGCCGCTCTGCTCGTGGCCGCCGGCCTGCTGCTGGTGCGCCGCCGTCGCGGGTGAGGGGCGCGGGGAGCTCCGCGCGGACCGGCACCACCACGCTCAGCCGAGCGACGCGAGCCGACCCTCGAGGTAGCGGCGTGACGGCGGGTCGGTCGTGAGGTCGACGGCCCGTGCCCACGCGGTGCGCGCCTGCGCCGCCTCGCCCGCCCGGGCCAGCAGGTCGCCGCGCGTCGCCCAGTAGGGCTGGAACGCTCGGCAGCGGTCCGCGAGCGGGCCGAGGAGGTCGAGCCCCGCGCGCGGGCCCTCGACGTGCGCGGTGGCGGCCGCGAGCGCGACCTCGGCGCCGAGCGTGGGTGCCACCCGGGCGAGGGCCCGGTGGAGCCGCAGCACCGCGACGCGGTCGGTCCGGCCGGTCCGGGCCCGGGCGCAGTGCGCCGACTGCAGCGCGGCCTCGAGCTGGAACCGTCCGGGGTCACCGTGCCCGTGGGCGCGGCGCAGCAGGGCTTCGCCCTGCTCGACGAGACCGGCGTCCCAGCGGCGGGTGTCCTGCTCGTCGAGCGGGACGTGGACGCCGCCGGTGACGCGGGCCCCCAGCCGTGCGGAGGACAGGCACAGGAGAGCGGCGAGCCCGAGCGCCTCGGCGTCGTCGAGCAGGCCGGAGAGCACGAGGGCGAGCTCGCGGGCCTCGACCGCGAGGGACTCGCGGACCGTGGGACCGGACGTCCGCGCCCACTCGATCGTGTAGGCGCCGTAGACCGCCTCGAGGACCGCGGGCAGGCGGCGGTCGAGCTCGTCACGGCCCGGCACGCGGAAGGGGATGCGCGCGTCGCGGATGCGGCGCTTCGCGCGGACGAGGCGCTGCGCCATCGTGGCGTTGGGCACCGCGAAGGCGGTCGCGATCCGGGCGGCGTCGAGACCGAGGACGGTCTGGAGCATGAGCGGCGCGCGCACGGCCGGGTCGATCGCCGGGTGGGCGCAGACGAGCAGGAGCTCGAGCCGGCGGTCGGGGAGGGCGTCGGGGTCGGCTTCGGCGGGGTCGGCCTCGGAGCCGACGGCTGCGTCGTCGTCGAGGGGCCGGGAGGTGCGCCGGGCCGAGGAGCGCAGCACGTCGAGCGCGCGCCGTCGGGCGACCCGGTGGAGCCAGCCCTCCGGGTTGGCCGGGACCCCCGCCTCGGGCCAGGTGCGCAGCGCGCGCTCGACGGCGTCGGCGAGCGCGTCCTCGGCGAGCGCGAGATCGCCGCACCAGGTCGCGAGCAGGGCCAGGAGGCGCCCGTACGACGCGCGGACCGCGGCCTCGACCGCGGCCCGCGCGTCGTCCTCGGGTGGGCTCAGGTCGACGGGACCCACGAGCCGGACTCCACGTGGGTGGCGCTCGGCCGGACCTCGACGGGTCCCCACCACACCGACGGCGCCTTCTCGGCCCAGGCGAGCGCGGCGTCGAGGTCGGGCACGTCGACCACGAACTGGCCGCCGAGCTGGTCGCGCGTGTCGGCGAACGGGCCGTCCTGGACCCGGAGGCCGCCGTCGCCCGCGGTGAGCGTCGTGGTCGCCGAGGACGGCTGCCAGACCTCGCCGGAGACGAGCACCCCGGCATCGGTGAGGTCGCGGGCGTAGGCCTGGAACGCGGCCTGCCCCTCGGCGAGGGCGTCTCCGAGCTCCTCGGGGGAGGCCTCGGGGTAGTGGAGCAGAATGGCGTAGCGCATGGTCGTCTCCTGGGTCGTGTCGGTCGTGGGCGTGCTCGCCCTGGTAGCCCTGTGACGATCGTTGCGCCGCTCGATCGACACCGCGCTCCGGCGCGGGGCACCGGATCGGGGGTGTTCGCTCTCGGCGAACACGGGCAGATGACATCTGTCACTTGTGAGTGAGTGCTCACTCATTTAGTGTCGGCTGTCGTGACCGAGACCGACGCAGCCCTCGGCCCACGGGCCGAGACGGCGGGAGCAGGGGTCGGGCGCAGCGGCCGCGCGGCGCCGCTCCCTCCCGACGAGCGCCGCGCCGCCATCCTGCGTGCCGTCCGGCCCGTGCTCCTCGAGCGTGGTGTCGCCGCGACGACGCGCGAGCTCGCCGAAGCCGCCGGGGTCGCCGAGGGCACGCTGTTCCGCGTCTTCGACGACAAGCTCAGCCTCATCGGCCAGGCGGCCTTCGTCGCGGCCGACCCGGCCGACGCCGTGCCGGAGCTCGACGCGATCTCCCGCAGCCTGTCGCTGCGTGACCGGCTCGTGGCCGTCATGGAGATCGGGCTCGCGCGGATCGAGACCACCATGCGCTGGTTCGGGATCCTCCACGAGCTCGGCCGCATCGACCCCCGGCCCCAGGCCGAGCGCGAGGCCGCGGGTCGCGAGGGCTGGGCGCAGTGGACCAGCCGCCAGGCCGACGGCGAGGCACAGGTGCGCGCCGCCGTCGAGCGGGTGATCGGTCCCGACCCCGGCCTCCGGGTGAGCCGCGCCCGCGCCGTCGAGCTCTTCAACCTCCTGCTCGTCGGCTCGTCCATGCGCGTGATCGACGCACGCCGCCGCGGCGCGGAGGTCGAGCTCATCGACGCGGCCGAGCTCGTCGACCTCTTCCTCGACGGCGTCGCGCACCGCACCTGAGAAGCCGCACCCGGCACGCCCTGAACCGGAACCACCCCGTCCGACCCCTTGGGAGCCCTGATGCTCGTCCCGCTGCTCCGGCAGTTCCTCTCCCGGTACGGCAGACCGATCACGCTGCTGCTCGTCTTCCAGCTCGTGCAGACGATCGCGGCGCTGTACCTGCCCACCCTCAACGCCGACATCATCGACAAGGGCGTCGCCCAGGGTGACACCGGCTACATCTGGCGCGTCGGCGCCATGATGCTCATGGTCACGCTCGTCCAGGTCGCGTGCACGATCGCCGCAGTGTTCCTCGGCGCGCGCGTCGCGATGGGCTTCGGGCGCGACGTGCGCCGCGCCCAGTTCGTGCAGGTCGAGTCGTTCTCCCAGCAGGAGATCGGGACCTTCGGGGCGCCGTCGCTCATCACGCGCGCGACGAACGACGTGCAGCAGGTCCAGATGCTCGTCCTCATGAGCCTGACGATCATGGTCATGGCGCCGATCATGATGATCGGCGGCGTGATCCTCGCGCTCCAGCAGGACGTGCAGCTCTCGTGGTTGCTGCTCGTGATCGTCCCGGTCCTCGCCGCCGTCGTCGGGCTGATCATCTCGCGCATGGTCCCGTACTTCCGCGCCATGCAGAAGAAGATCGACACCATCAACGGCGTCCTGCGCGAGCAGATCTCCGGCATCCGCGTGATCCGTGCGTTCGTCACCGAGCCGCGCGAGCGACGCAAGTTCGGCGACGCGAACACCGACCTGTACGACACGTCGGTGCGGGCCGGCCGCCTGATGGCGATGATGTTCCCCGCCGTCATGCTCGTCATGAACCTGTCGACCGTCGCCGTGATGTGGTTCGGCGGGCACCGGGTCGACTCGGGCGGGATGCAGATCGGCGCCCTGACCGCGTACCTCAGCTACATCATGTACATCCTCATGGCCGTCATGATGTCGACCTTCATGTTCATGATGGTCCCGCGCGCCTCCGTCGCCGCCGAGCGCATCCGCGGCGTCCTCGACACGGACGCGTCGGTCGTCGAGCCGCTGCAGCCGCGCACCGGCACCGAGCACGCGGGCGTCGTCCGGTTCGAGCACGTGAGCTTCGCGTACCCGGGTGCCGAGAAGCCCGTGCTCCACGACGTCACGTTCGAGGCGCTGCCGGGCCGCACGACCGCGATCATCGGCTCGACGGGCTCCGGCAAGTCGACCCTCCTCAACCTCGTGCCCCGGCTCTACGACGTCACGGACGGTGCCGTCCTCGTCGACGGCGTCGACGTGCGGGACCTCGCGGGCGAGGACCTGGGTGCGCTGCTCGGGCTCGTGCCGCAGAAGGCCTACCTGTTCACGGGGACGATCGCCGACAACCTGCGCTACGGCAAGCCCGACGCGACCGACGAGGAGATGTGGACGGCGCTCGAGGTCGCGCAGGCCCGGGCGTTCGTCGAGGAGCTGCCGGACGGTCTCGCCTCGGCGGTCGCCCAGGGGGGCACGAACTTCTCGGGCGGACAGCGGCAGCGCCTCGCGATCGCGCGCGCCGTGGTCCGGGACCCGCGCGTGTACCTGTTCGACGACTCGTTCTCAGCGCTCGACTACGCGACCGACGCGGCGCTGCGGGCCGCCCTGCGGCCGCGGACCACGCGGTCGACCGTGATCGTCGTCGCGCAGCGCGTCGCGACCATCCGCTACGCGGACCAGATCGTCGTGCTCGACGAGGGCCGCGTCGTCGGGACCGGGACGCACGCCGAGCTCCTCGAGACGTGCGAGACCTACCAGGAGATCGTCTACTCGCAGCTGTCGGTGGAGGAAGCAGCATGAGCGACCAGAGCACCACCCCGAGCGAGCAGGACAGCACGGCCGCGCGGCCGGCAGTCGCGGAGCGCCCGGCCGTCCCGCGGGGGCCGCGGCGGGGCCCTGGTGGCGGCGGCCCCTTCGGCGGGATGGGCATGCCCGCCGAGAAGGCCATGAACTTCGGTCCCTCGCTGCGCCGGATCGCGCGCTACCTCGGCGGCGAGCGGTGGCGCGTCGTCCTCGTGGCGCTCATGACCGTGGCGTCGGTCGCCGCAGCCGTCGCCGGTCCCAAGCTCCTCGGTTCGGCCACGAACGTCATCTTCGACGGCGTCACCTCCAAGATGCTGGCGCAGTACTTCCCGGCGGGCACGACGTCGGCCGAGGCCGCGCAGGCGCTGCGCGACCAGGGCCAGACCACCCAGGCCGGGCTCGTCGAGTCGATGAAGGGGCTCGTCGTCGGGCACGGCGTCGACTTCCACCGGCTCGCCGTCATCATCGGCTGGGTGATCGTGGTCTACGTGGCCGCGTCGGTGTTCCAGTGGATCGCGGGCCGCGTCACGACGATGGTCGTGCAGAACACGGTCCGGCGGCTGCGCGACGAGGTCGAGGCCAAGCTGCACCGGCTGCCGCTCGCGTACTTCGACAAGCAGGCGCGCGGGGAGATCCTGTCGCGCGTCACGAACGACATCGACAACGTCGCCCAGTCCATGCAGCAGACGTTGTCGCAGCTCGTCAACGCGGTCCTCACCGTCGTCGGCGTGCTCGTCGTGATGTTCTGGATCTCGCCGCTCCTCGCGGTCATCGCGCTGGCCACCGTCCCGGTCTCGGTGTGGCTCGCGACGGCCATCGCGAAGCGGTCCCAGCCGCAGTTCATCCAGCAGTGGGCGAGCACCGGGCGCCTCAACGCCCACATCGAGGAGATGTTCACGGGGCACACGCTGGTCAAGGTCTACGGGCACCAGCGCAGCGCCATCGAGGACTTCGACGCCGAGAACGAGGGCCTGTACAAGGCGAGCTTCAAGGCGCAGTTCATGTCGGGGATCATCCAGCCGGCCATGGGCTTCGTCGGGAACCTCAACTACGTGCTCGTGGCCGTCGTCGGCGGGCTCAAGGTCGCGACCGGGCAGATGAGCCTCGGCGACGTGCAGGCGTTCATCCAGTACTCGCGCCAGTTCACCCAGCCGCTCACGCAGGTCGCGTCGATGATGAACCTGCTGCAGTCGGGCGTGGCGTCGGCCGAGCGGGTGTTCGAGCTGCTCGACGCCGACGAGCAGACCCCGGACCCGGTCCAGGCCGCCGCGGTCGGGCCGGTGCGCGGTCGGGTCGCGTTCGAGGACGTGTCGTTCAGCTACACGCCCGACGCGCCGCTCATCCAGCATCTCGACCTCGTCGTCGAGCCCGGCCAGACGGTCGCGATCGTCGGGCCGACCGGGGCGGGCAAGACGACGCTCGTCAACCTCGTCATGCGGTTCTACGACGTGGACGCGGGCCGGATCACGCTCGACGGCGTCGACACGCGCGACATGACGCGCGCCGACCTGCGGTCGAACGTCGGGATGGTGCTCCAGGACACCTGGGTGTTCAAGGGCACGATCGAGGAGAACCTGCGGTACGGGATCCGCGACGGCCGGACCGTCGACGAGGCCGAGTTCGTCGCGGCCACGGAGGCGACCCACGTCGACGGGTTCGTCCGGACCCTGCCCGACGGGTACGCGACCGTGCTCGACGACGAGGGCTCGTCCGTGAGCGCGGGGGAGAAGCAGCTCCTCACGATCGCTCGCGCGTTCCTCGCCGACCCGCCGATCCTCATCCTCGACGAGGCCACCAGCTCGGTCGACACCCGCACCGAGCTGCTCGTCCAGAACGCGATGAACGCGCTGCGCCGGGGCCGGACGTCGTTCGTGATCGCGCACCGGCTGTCCACGATCCGCGACGCCGACACCATCCTCGTAATGGAGCACGGCTCGATCGTCGAGCAGGGGTCGCACGACGACCTGCTCGCCGCCGGCGGGGCGTACGCGCGGCTGTACGAGAGCCAGTTCGCGGGCGCGGTCGAGGAGGAGGGCGACGTCGTCGCGGGGTGAGCCGCGCACGACGACGCCGGGCGGGCGAACCCGTCCGGCGTCGTCGTGCGTGGGCGCGGCGCGTCAGCAGCTGCCGCCGTCGCTCCACACGTCCTGGCTGTTCGCGCCGGGCACGTCACCCTGCGTCCACCACCTCGCGGTCCAGCGGTGGCCACCGTAGGAGACCGCTCGACGCTAGGGAGGGGCCAGGACCCCCGACAATCGGGGAGAGCACGTAGATCGGCGGCCGCGCGTACGCAGTCGCGCGTACCCCGGTGGTGACGCCGCGGTCGCCGACGGTGACGCCGCGTTCGCCGACGGTGACGCCGCGTTCGCCGACGGTGGCGCGGGACGGGTTCGCCGGCGTGCGACCATTCTCCGGTGGGTCTGCGCGCGTATCGAGAGGTCCTGCGCGAGCCGCAGCTGAGGCGACTGATCGCCGTCGCGATGGTCGCCCGCATCCCCAACTCCGCGGCCGCCCTCGTCCTCACGTTGCACGTCGTCCAGACCCTGCACCGCTCGTACGCCGAGGCGGGGATCGTGGCGACGGCCGCCACGGTCGGCATGGCGCTCGGCTCGCCCTGGCGTGGCCGGCTCGTCGACCGGGTGGGCCTGCGTCGCGCGGTCTGGCCGTCGGTCGTCGCGGAGCTCGTGATCTGGCCGCTGGCCGGCGTCGTCCCGTACGCGGCGCTGATCCCGCTCGCGGTGGTCGGCGGGCTGCTCGCGCTCCCGATCTTCACGGTCGTGCGGAAGTCCATCAGCGTGCTCGCGCCCGAGGGGCAGCAGCGGTCGGCGTACGCGCTCGACTCCATCGCGACCGAGCTCGTCTTCATGGTCGGCCCGGCGGTCGGGGTCGCCGTCGCGACCCACGTCGGGACAGGCGTGGTCCTGGCCGCGATCGGCGTCGCCGTCTCCGGTGCCGGGATCGTCCTGCTCGTGTTCGACCCGCCCACGCGCGCCGACCAGGTCGTCCGGGCGACGTCGCACTCGGCGGATCCGGTGTCGCAGTCGGCGGAGACCGCGCCGCGTCCGCGGCGGCTGTCGTGGCTCACGCCGACGGTCGCGGCGGTCCTGGCGGCGTCGTCGGGCGCGACGATCGTCCTGGTCGGCACGGACCTCGCGATCCTGGCGCACCTGCGCGCGAACGACCAGGTCGGGTCGCTCGGGCTCGTGTACTTCGCGTGGTGCCTGGGCTCGGTCGTGGGCGGGCTGGCCTACGGGTCGCGGCACCGCGCGACGAGCTCGATGCTCCTGCTCCTCGCGCTGGGTGCGCTGACCGTGCCGATGGGCCTCGCGCACTCGGTGGTGGGCCTCACGCTGCTCGCCTTCGTCGCCGGCCTCCCGTGCGCGCCCGTGATGACGGCGACGGCCGAGGAGATCGCGCGCATGGTGCCGGAGGAGCGGCGCGGCGAGGCGATGGGCTGGCAGGGCACCGCGTTCACGGTGGGCAGCGCGATCGGCTCGCCGCTGCTGGGGCTCGTCATCGACGCGGCGGCGCCGTGGGTGGCGTTCGTCGCCGCGGGCGGTGCGGGCGTGCTGATCGCCGTCGCCGGCCTCGCGGTCAAGCGCGCGCGGCGGGGTGCGGACCCGCAGGGCGAGCTCCGTCTCTGACGCCGCGCGCGGCTCGACGTCACGCGCCCGGCCGCACCGACCGGTCCGCCGGAGACGACGCGCCCGCGGGTCGAGCGCGTCGTCTCCAGCCGGCCGGCTACCTCAGGTTCGCGACCCCGACCGTCACCGAGGCGCTCGTGGCCCGGCGGTACCGCTCGCCCGAGACGGACGCCCGCGCCGTGGCCGCCTTGAGGACGCGGAACGTCATGGCGGAGGGGGGCGAGGTCACGGCCCGTCCCGAGCCGGTGGCGGGCAGCGCTGCCGTCACGCGGGCGTAGGTGCCCACGGGCAGCAGCGCGGGCAGGGCGAGGGTGGCCCGCCCGTCGGCGGCGGTGGTCGCGGTGCCGAGGACACGACCCGCGGAACGGAAGGTGACGGTGCCGTGGGCGCCCGTGACCACGGTGCTCACGGTGGCCGGGCTCGGGGAGCCGTAGACCTGGGACGCGGACGAGAACACCGGTGCGGACAGGGACGCCGGGTCGCCGGGGCTGACCGCCAGCGTGGCGATGGACGCGCGGGCGGTGCCGGTCGCGGTGTAGCGGACGTACCGCACGGGACCGCTCGGGTCGACCGCGACGCTCGAGGTGGCCGCCGCGCCCGCGTCCACGGCGCCCTCGGGGTGCCACGACCGCCCGTCCCGGGAGACGTCGATCGTGTACGGCGTCGTGGAGCCCGAGCCCGACGTCACCGCCACCTCCTTCACGTGCTTCGCAGCGCCCAGGTCGACCGTCAGGGACGCGCCGGTCCCGGTGGCCCTCCACGAGGTCGTGGCCGACCCGTCGACGGCACCGACGGCCGGGTAGCTCAGGTCCGTGGACGTCGCGGAGACGCGACCCAGCTGGGCGAGGTCGCCCGAGACGGCCAGGTCGGGCCGGTTCGTGGCGACCGTGAGGGGGGCGTGCGCCGACACCCGGTACGACCTGCCGGCGACCGTGACGGGCATGGTCGAGCCCCCGGTCAGGGTGACCGTCGTGGTCTTCGGGCCGATCGCCACGTCGTAGGTCCGCCCCTGCCACTTCAGGCCCCGGAGCGTGACCCCGTCCAGGTCCATGGTGAGCGACGGGTCCAGCACCACCGAGCGCGCGTCCCACCGCAGCCCGGAGTACCCGTACAGGAACTCCTGCAGGAACCCGCCCGCACCCGTGGTGAAGGTGAACGCGCCGCCCGTCCGGGTCTCGGAGAACTGGTAGAAGGGCGCGCGCATGAACGCGTCCACGCTCCGCTGGGTGTAGTAGGCCGCCGAGCGGCCCGGGACCTGGAGGTCCAGGGTGTCGATCATGTGGATCGCGTCCGTCATCGACGGCCCGCCCAGGTCGGCGCGCGGCGCGTAGTAGTCCAGGTTCGCCAGCGCCGTCTTCGGGGTCACGACCTTCGAGGCCCACGGGTACTGCAGCATCACCGTGTCGGCCTGCTTGATGGTCTGGCCGGCGTAGGAGTCGTCCTGCTTGATCACCCCCGTGCCGGGGTCCGTCGTGATCGACCTCTCGAGGCCGTCGGCGATCGATGCCCACGCGGGGTCCGCGGTGCCGCCCACGAGCCCGGCGGCGGTCGCGGCGATCCGCAGCACCTCCGCGGCGCTCGCGTTCGTGTAGGCGTTGTCGTCGACGCCTTCGCGGTACTCGTCCGGGCCGATGACGTCGTTGATCGAGTAGGACCCGTCGCCGTTGTCCTCGGCGCGCGAGGCCCAGTACCGGGCCACGCCCTCGATGACGGGCCAGCCCTTCGTGGTCAGCCAGCCGCGGTCTCGGGTCGCCAGGTAGTACTGCCACTGGGCGAGCGCGACGTCCGAGGAGACGTGCAGCTCGTAGGTGCCGGTCTGGCAGCACGACGGCGTCGCCTCGGCCCCGGTCAGCGCGCTCTCCCAGGGGAACCTCGCGCCGGTGTCGCCGAACCTCGCGGCGTTGTCCTCCGCCGCGCCGAGGCGCTCATAGCGGTACTCGTTGGCGCTCGCGGCGATCTCGGGGTGCTGGGCCAGCAGCGACGGGTACATCCACGTCTCGGTGTCCCAGAACGTGTGGCCGTTGTAGCCGTTGGACGACAGGCCTCCGGGGGCGAGGCTCCACGAGCTGCCCTCGCGGATGCTCGCGAGCAGGTAGAACTCGCTGGCGCGGACCTGCTCCTGCAGGGTGGGGTCGCCCTTGATCACGATGTCCGACGTCCAGACCTCGGCCCAGGCCCGCGCGTTGGCGGCCGCGGCCGCGCCGTAGCCGTCGTCCGCCGCGTCCTGGGCTGCCGTGCGCGCGGCGTGGAGCGGGTCGGCGACGCCGTCCTCCTCGACGACCGCGCCGACGTACTTCGTGACCGTGTAGGTCTTGCCCGTCTTCACGGGGAACGACGCGCTCTGCCCGGCGGAGCTCGCCGTGCCCTGCCCGACCTCCTCGATCGTGGCGCCGCGGGGGGCCTCGAGCCGAGCGGCGAGCCCGGCCGTGACCCCGGTGCCCGAGGCCTCGACCTCCTCGTACGTCTCGGCGTCCGGGCCGGAGGTGCCGCGCGAGACCTCCGAGACCAGCGAGCCGACGCCCGTCGCGTCGAACTGCCCGACGACCCGGGCCGTCCCGGTCCAGCGAGGCGTGAGCGTGAGCCGCACCAGGCCCACGGAGGGGTCGGCTCGGTCCGCGATCACGTCGTACCGCACGTGGGCGCGCTTGCCGTCGGGAGCGTTCCAGTCGTACTCGGTCGTGACCGTGCCGGTGCGCAGGTCGAGCGACTGCTGGTAGCCGCCGACGGTGCCGCCGCCGTCGAGGAACGTCGTGCCCGTCGCGACGACCGCGACCGAGTCGAGGTTCACCTTGCAGGAGTCACCGTCGGCGCACGCGACGGCGACGTCGTCGGACCCGGCGGACAGCGTCACGGGGACCGTCACCGTGCCCCAGGCGTCCCAGCCTCCGGTGACCGGGAGGGAGACCTGCCGGGCGGAGCCGTTCACGGTGAGGGTCAGCGTCTCCGTCCCGGACCTCCCGTTCGCGTAGCGCAGCTGGAGGTCGGACGTGCCGGCGGGGACGTTCTCGACCGTGAAGGCAGCGGTCGACCCGGGGTGCGGCAGGCTGTTCCGGGCGAAGCCCTCGACGAAGCCGGTCCCGGTGTACCCGGTGTGGTCGGTGGCCACGTCCGTGCCCCCGCTCAGGGCCGAGTCCTCGGCCTCGCAGGACCTGCCGTAGACGCACGGCGCCGCACCCGTCGGGGTGCCGGGGTCGGTGAGGACGATGCCGTCCAGGTTCAGCCGGCAGCTCGAGTTCAGTTCGGAGCACGACACGGCGACCGTGTCGGAGCCCGCGTGCACCGGGACGTCGACGTCGACGGTGGCCCAGGTGGCCCAGCCGCCCGAGCTCGGCAGCGCCACCTTCCGGGGCGCCGTGTCGTCGCCGCCCTGGACGGTCACCGAGGCGTCGTCGACGTCGCTGCCGTACCGCAGCGTCAGTCGCGCGGTGCCGTCGGCCGGCACGTCCTCGACCGTGAACGTCGCGGTCGCGCCGATCTGGGGACGGGTCGCGGAGTCCGCGAAGCCTTCGATCCAGCCGCCCGGGACGAGGGTGGTCCCACCGGTGAGGACGGCGCTCGCCCCCTCGCACGACGAGCCGTACACGCACGCTGCCGGCGCGGCCGGGAGCCTGCCGGTGGTCGCCCCTCCCGCGGACAGTGCGAGCGTGGTCCAGGCCGGGACCTGGGCCGAGACCTCGACGTCGCCGTTGTCCGCGAAGAACCCCGCGAGCCGTGACTGCGACTCGACGGGGCTCGTGGCGTACCCCTGACCCGCGGCGGGGATGCGTGCCCCCAGCGACCCGTTGGCGGTGAACGTCGGGGAGTAGTCGACCGTCGGGTCCGTGGTGCTGAGGGTCCACCCGTGGTCCGTCGGTCCGGCGCTCGTCGCGTCGGCCGGCGCGACGGCCGACGCCCCGAAGGAGGCCGCGAGGGCGACGGTCGCCGCGAGGGCGACCGGTCCCTTCCATCTGTCCTTGTGCATCTCGCTCCCGATCTCGGACCACTGCGTCCTCGCGGTGGTCGGTGCGTGGGTCGCGGTCGCCGCCGGGACGTCGCGACGACCGCCGTCGGCCCCGCTCGCGGTCGCGGCACGCCCCCTCGCGGGCCGGACCGGGTCGTCGGGACACGTCGACACCGCCCAGGATGACAACGTGCGACAGAAGGAGCAAGTCCGACGGCGCTCCCGGTGGGTCAGGTCGGGTCGGCGAGGCGGGGGAGGGCTCGGAGCAGCGCGGCGCGGTCGCCGGCGTCGAGGGCGGCGAGGACGCCCTCCTCCATGGCCCGGATGTCGGTGCGGGTCGCTGCGAGCGTGCGGACGCCGTCGGCGGTGAGGGACACGACGCGAGCCCGGCGGTCGGCCGGGTCGGGGCGGCGCGTGACGAGCCCGCGCGACTCGAGGCCGTCGAGCAGGGCGATGAGGCGGGTCTTGTCGTAGCGGATGCGCCGGGCGAGGACGAGCTGCGTGGGGGCGTCGTCGCGGCCGAGCGAGCTGAGCGTCACGTACTCCCACATCGTCAGGTCGTGCGCGGCCAGGATCGGTCCCTCGGCATCGACGAGCCGGCGGGTGACGTGCGCGAACAGGGCGCCGAGATCGGGACGGTCCACGGGGCCAGGCTAGCGGCTCTTGACGAATGGTGTGCAGAGGTAGACGATCTACATATGCGTATCGATAGTTCAGTCCTGGATCGTCACCGTCGCGCCGTGGAGGGCTCGGTCGCGGTCGTCGAGCGCGTCGCGCCGTCCGACCTCGCACGCCCGACGCCCTGCGCGGGGTGGACCCTCGCCGACCTCCTCGCGCACATGGTCGTGCAGCACGACGGCTTCGCGGCCGCCGCGCGGGGTGAGGTCACCGAGCTCGCCGACTGGGAGCCGCGCCCGGTCGGCGACGACGTCGTCGCGGTCTACCGCACGGCCGCGGCCGGCGTCGTCGACGCGTTCGCCGCCTGCGACACGGACGCCGAGCTGTGGCTGCCCGAGGTCCGCGGCGGCGTCGGCATCCCGGCGCAAACCGCCCTCGGCTTCCACCTCGTCGACTACGTCGTGCACGCGTGGGACGTGGCCGCGAGCCTCGGCGCCGCGGACGCCTTCGCACCCGACGACGACGTGCTCGCCCAGGCGCTCGACGTCTCCCGGCAGGTCCCCGACGGCGAGGCGCGCACCGTTCCCGGCGCGGCGTTCGCCCCGGCGCTCGCGGGGGACGGCGGCGGCGCGCTCGCCGAGACGCTCCGGCTGCTCGGGCGCGACCCCGCGTGGGCGCCGGACCGGGGCTGAGGCCGCCCGACCTCGCCCCGGCCCGACGCCGTCCGGCGCGGGTCACGCCCTCGGCGCTCCCGCGGTGAGCCCGTCGAAGAACCCGACGACGTCCGCAGCGAGCTGCGCCGGCGCGACGTGCGCCTGGTAGTGCCCGCCGTCCTCGTAGACGTGCCACTGCCGCAGGTCGGCGTGGTCGCGCTCGGCGAACCGCCTGATCGAGGCGAAGTCGCCCCGGGCCGCCGCCAGTGCCGTCGGTGCCGTCGTCGGGCCCGACGGCTCCGCGGGGGCCGCCGGGTGCGCCATCTCGTAGTAGAAGCGCAGCGACGAGCCGGTGGTCCGCGTGAACCAGTAGACCGCGGCGTTGGCGACGACGAACGCCGGTTCGAGGCCGACCATGAGCTGCGAGTTCCAGCCGAGGAGCCCGGCGGGGGAGTCGGCGAGCGCGTGCGCGAGGGTCTGCGGTGCCTGCGACTGCAGCACGTTGAACGCGCCCATCGTGTCCCAGAACCACTGCAGGTGCTCGAGCGCCGCCTGCTCGTCCCCGCTCAGGTCGGCGAGCTCGGCCGGGTCGCCCGACGGGAACGAGAACAGCTGCGTGACGTGCACCCCGACCACGTGCTCGGGGTCGACCCGGCCGACCTCGGGCGAGATCATCGAGCCCCCGTCGTTCCCGACGGCGCCGTACCGTTCGTACCCGAGCCGTCGCATGAGCTCGGCCCAGGCCCGCGCCGTGCGGCCCACGTCCCAGCCGCGCTCCGTCGTCGGGCCCGAGAACCCGAACCCCGGGATCGACGGCAGCACGACGTCGTAGCCCGCGGCGGTGAGCGGCTCGACGACGTCGAGGTACTCCAGGACGGAGCCCGGCCAGCCGTGCGTGAGCAGCAGCCCGACGGCGCCCGGCCGGCCCGACCGCGCGTGCAGGAAGTGCACGCGCTGGCCGTCGATCTCGGTCTCGAGCTGCGGGTGGGCGGCGAGGCGGTCCTCGACGTCGCGGCACCAGTCGAACTCCTCGAGCCAGTACCGGACGAGCTCGCGGACGCCCGCGACGGGCGTGCCGTAGACGTCGTCGGCGCCGTCGATCGCGTCGGTGAAGCGGGTGCGCGCGAGGCGCTCGCGGACGTCGTCGAGGTCGGCCTGCGGCACGTGGACGGGCGCGGGGCGGATCGCGGTGGGGTCGGTCGTCATGTTCTTCTCCAGTCGAGGTCGTGGGCAGGGACGGCGCTCAGGCGGACGGCGTCCAGAGGGGGTCGCGGCCGAGGTAGCGCAGCAGCTCGTCGACGACGGGCTGCGCGGGCTCGCCCGGGCCGGCGGGGACGACCGCGGCGTACGCGCCCCACTGGCGCAGCGGCTCGACGAGCTGCCGGGCGAGGTCGAGGAGCGGTGCGGCGAGGTCGTCGTCGAGCGGCGAGGGCTGGCCGGTCGCGACGGCGAGGTCCCAGGCGTGGACGCCGGCGTCGAGCGCGGCCGCGGCTGCGGCGTCGGACCCGGGGAGCTGGCCGGGCGGGACCGGGACGGGCGTGGTCGCCGCGGCGTCGACGGTCGCGAAGGCGCGGGACGAGGCCGCGACCGCGGGGCCGACGAGCGCGTCCACGTCCGCGAGCTCGCCCGACGGGTCGAACGGGTCGGAGGTCGGGCCGTCGCTGCCGGTGATCGCCTGGGCGTAGGCGCGCTGGTCGCCGGCCGCGTGCTGGAGCACCTGCGCGACCGTCCAGTCGGAGCAGGGCGTGGGGGCGGTGAGCTGGTCGGCGCTGACGCCGGCGGCCACCGCGGCGAGCGCGGCGTGCGCGCGGTCGAGGACGGGGAAGGACGTCGGGTTCATCGGGTGCTCCTCGGTCGGTCGATCAAACCGGAACGGAATGGATCGTTCCGTTGCTCATCATCGTAGCGGAACGTTCCGTTCCATACAAGGGGTAGGATCGTTCCGACCCGACGCAGGAGGAGAGTGGGATGCCGACCCAGCCGCAGGACACCGGACCGCAGGTCGCCGCGCCCCTGAGCGGGCGCCGCGCCCAGGCCGCGCGCAACGACCGGACGATCCTCGACGCCGCCCGTCGCGTGTTCGTCGACGACCCCGAGGCGCCCGTGTCCGCCGTCGCCCAGGAGGCCGGCGTCGGGATCTCCGCGCTCTACCGGCGGTACCCGAGCAAGGAGGACCTGCTCGCCCGGCTCTGCCTCGACGGCCTCGAGCGGTTCGTCGCCGTCGCGACCGACGCCGACGCCGTCACCGACCCGTGGGAGTCGTTCGCGGCCCTCGTCCGCGGGGTCGTCGACGCCGACGTCCACTCGCTCACGGTCCGGCTCGCCGGCAGGTTCCGGCCCACCGCCGAGCACGGGCGGCTCGCGACCGAGGCCGGCGTGCTCGCCGGACGGATCCTCGCGCGGGCGCAAGGTGCCGGCGTCGTGCGCGACGACGTCACGGACGAGGACCTGCCCATGGTGTACGAGCAGCTCACCGCCGTGCGGCTCGGCGACGCCGGCCGGACCTCCGCGCTGCGGCGCCGGTACGTCGACCTGCAGCTCGAAGGGTTCCGCGCGCGGCCGGACGCCGCCCCGCTGCCCGGCACCGCCCCGACCCAGGGCGAGCTCGGCGCGCGGTGGGCCTACCGGGGCTGACGCCGAGCGCCGGCCAGGGCCCGGGCGCGGCGTGGGATCATCGAGCCGTGTCTGAGCCGACTGCTCCCGCAGCCCCGCACGTACCCGCCGTGCCCGACGTCGTCACCGTCACCGACCCGTCCGACCCGCGCCTCGCCGACTACACCGACCTCACCGACGTCGCGCTGCGCCGCGTCCGCGAGCCCGCCGAAGGGCTCTACATGGCCGAGTCGTCGACCGTGATCCGGCGCGCGGTCGCCGCGGGACACCGTCCCCGGTCGCTCCTCATGGCCGACAAGTGGCTCGACTCGATGGCCGACGTGATCGCGGACGTCCGAGCCGTCGACCCGTCCGTCCCCGTGTTCGTCGCGGACGAGCCTCTGCTCGAGCGCATCACCGGCTTCCACCTGCACCGCGGGGCGCTCGCGGCCATGCACCGCCCCGAGCTGCCCGACGTCGCAGCACTCCTCCGCGGGGCGCGCGGCGGGGCGGGGGCGCGGCGCGTCGTCGTGCTCGAGGACGTCGTCGACCACACCAACGTGAAGGGTCGCAAAACCACCGGTGTGCCGACGGGCGACGCGGTGCCGCGGAAGCGTTCGCGCATCGCGATCCTGGAGAACCTCGTCGATCATACGAACGTCGGTGCGTGCTTCAGGTCGGCCGCGGCGATGGGCGTCGACGCGGTGCTGGTCTCGCCGCGATGTGCTGACCCGCTGTATCGACGTGCGATCCGGGTGTCGATGGGGACGGTCTTCCAGGTGCCGTGGACGCGCATCGACCCATGGCCGGACGGGCTCGACGTCCTCAAGGACGCCGGGTACGTGGTGGCGGGGATGACCTTGGGGGAGGGCGCGATCACTCTGGACGAGCTGGTCGCCGAGGATCATGACCGTCTCGCCCTCGTGTTCGGGACCGAGGGGCACGGGTTGCTGGACCGGACCGATCGGGTGCTTGATCGGCGGGTGACGATCCCGATGATGCACGGGGTGGACTCGCTGAACGTCGCTGCGTCGAGCGCGGTCGCGTTCTACGCGACGCGGTGACCAGCCTCCAATTCATGACATGGGTGGTCGGCGTGGGTCGGAAGGTCGCTCTTGGTTGTGTCGTGCTGGCTCGTGACTCGCTTTCTCCATCACTCCACACCCGTGCGAGTCGTGCTCCGGCCGCTGTCGTTCCGCTCAGACTTTCGATGTCCTGCGAGTTCGACCGAGGCTGTCGGAGGTCCCGGATAGTGTCGTCCTGAGCTTCAAACGTGGCCGAGAAGCGGCCCGGCTCAAGCAGACCGGAGGGTCGGGCGTGGCAGAGAAGAAGGTCATCTTCGTCGCATTCGCGATCGAGGACGAGCGGCAGAGGGACTTCCTCAAGGGCCAGTCGCTGAGCCCGCGCGCACCGTACGAGTTCGTCGATATGTCGGTGAAGGAACCCTACGCGTCCGAGTGGAAGGAGAAGGTCCGCACCCGCATCCGGCGTTCCCACGGCGTGATCGTGCTCGTGAGCAAGAACTCACTGACCTCATCCGGGCAGGGGTGGGAGATCGAGTGCGCCAAGGAGGAGGGCAAGAAGGTCCGTGGGATCTGGGCCTACAGCAACGACCGCACGCAGCTTGTCGGTGTGACGACCGTCGCTTGGTCGGACACGAACATCTCCGCCTTCATCGACTCGCTCTGAGGCGATCGGCATGCGCAAGGCACTCATCGTCGGCATCGACCACTACGACCAGGTCGCCCCGCTCTCCGGCGCGGTGAACGACGCTCACAGTGTTAAGGCGGTGCTGGAGCACCACGCCGACGGCACCCTCAACTTCGCCCAGCCCCGGCTGCTGACCGGCACGGGTCCGACTTCGCGGGTGACGCGAGCCGATCTGCGTGCAGCTGTCAAGGAACTGTTCGAGGACGATGCGGACATCGCGCTGTTCTACTTCGCGGGCCACGGGTCGATCGACAGCACCGGCGGGTTCCTCTGCGCGAGTGACTGCACGGCGGGCGGCGACGGCATGCTCGCTCTGTCCGAGGTAATGAAGCTCGCCAGTGACTCCCGGGCGCGGAACAAGGTGATCATCCTCGACAGCTGCCACGGGGGAGTGGCCGGCGGCAGCGAGATCGCCCAGGACTACGCCGCGCTGAAGGAAGGTGTGACCATCCTCACCGCGTCGACGGCGGACCAGTACGCCATGGAGACCGGACAGGGCACCGGCGTGTTCACGAGCCTCATGGTCGACGCGCTCAACGGCGCAGCTGCCAACCTCGTCGGTGCCGTGACGCCAGGAAGCGTCTACGCGCACGTAGACCAGTCCCTCGGCCCGTGGGACCAGCGGCCCGTGTTCAAGACGAACATCAAGAAGTTTGTCTCGCTGCGGACGGCGGACGCCGCCGTCGAACTCGGCGACCTTAAGAAGCTCACGCAGTTGTTCGAGGACCCAACGCTCCAGCTCCCGCTCGATCCCACCTACGAGCCGGACCGCCCCGATGGGGACGCGGGCTGGATCCCAGATCCAGACCCTGCACGCAACGCAGAGTTCGCCGTCCTCCAGGCGCTTGCCAAGGTGAACCTCGTGCGTCCGGTCGGGGCGACCCACATGTACTACGCCGCCATGGAGTCGAAGGCGTGCGAGCTGACCGTCCTCGGCCAGCACTACTGGCGGCTCGTGGATCGCGGGCTGATCTAGTGCCGTCGTACCGCCGCATCCGTGAGGTCCTTGAGAGTGAGGGGACAGTCGAGCAGCTCGCTGCGATCGAGCACCAGAGGTGGGCGCATTGGCAGCGCTATCTCCATAGCCAGTGCGAGCGACGGGACGACGGTTCCCTGGTGATCCCTGCGGACCTCGCGACGCGGTGGGCGGCCCAGGTGGAGACTCCGTACGCCGAGCTTTCTGAGCAGGAGAAGGACAGCGACCGCGAGCAGGTGCGTCAGTATCTGCCCCTGATCGGCAAACTGCTCTCGTGAACGATGAAGCGCCGTGGCGTTCGGTCGAGTCCCTGAGAGTGGTGTAGCGGTCGGTAGCTGTTGAAGGACACGCTCCAGGGGTGAGTCACGACGTTCGGAGGCTCGATCGCTCTCCGAGCGAGTGTAAAAAGGATCGCGACCGCATTGGGCGAGTCTTGGCAGGCTCAAGTGGTGGCACGGGATCGAGATGCAATGCGGTGGGTGCGCAATCACCGATCAACTAGTCATCGCGTCGCGACAATTCCCAGACTCATCGAGAGTCTCAGGCGGTACCTTGTTAGTCCCATCGACCCTCGAGGGTGTCGGCCACAAACCGTGCGCCCGCCGTCGGGCCAAAATGGTCTTTGGGATCCCAATACAACGGTGCATAGAATCCAGCACCCTGTGTGGGCACGGGTTGGCCTTCGTGCACGCGGACTCCGAAACGTTCGACTACGAACCGGGCTGCGCTGATCCTTTCGCGCTCCCAGGCGCGCGCCCACTCCCTTCGCATTGTGCGAAGCTCGGAGCGTGGGAGCGTGTAGAAGAGCCCAACAAGCTTGGTTGCCGTCATAAGTTCCTCTGTGCTGGGACGTCCCTTGCCGGGCACCGCTTCTCAGCCCTTCGGTGGGAAGGGATCATTTCCAGGCGGCACGGTGTCTTTGGTCCGGATCTCCCCGTCGCGATTGTGGATCGACAATTCGCCACCACCCGAGTTTCGCAAGATCTCGCGCGCGCGTTCGATCGCCTGAGCCTGGGTGTCCGTGTGGGCCGATGCGCGCGAGGATCCAGGCTTGGTTACATCCCATCCGCCGTTCGGATTATGGACAACATGTCGTTGGTTTGTCGTCGCGATCGCCTCCGCCTTGTTTCGATAGCCGCTCGTCACGATCGTGGCCCTTGGCGAGGCGGATGGGGAAGGATGAATCCCGCGGGGGTGACGCGCGCGACCCTACAGCGGCTTGAGCCCACCATCTAGAGTCGTGCTCGATCGTCGTTCGACGGGACTCGACCGTTGGCGCGCGCGTCGCCAACGGCTTGACGGCTCCCGCTACTCCGAAGTCGAACGGTCGCCGTCCGGCGAATGGGAGGCCAGGGCGATGATGTTGTGTACGGTCCCCACTGAGACGCCGACCGCGTCCGCGATCGATCGAAGCGAGTCGCCCCTGGCTCGTCGCGCCACGATGTCGGCGCGCATGGCGTCGTCGACCTTTCGCGGCCGGCCAGGGCCTGCGCCGCGTTCGCGTGCGGCGGCGAGTCCGGCCTTGATCTTGTCGGAGCGGGTCCGGCGGTGGTCCGCCGCGATCTGGCGGCACTCGGTGAGGAAGTGCGAGTCTTCGATGTGGTCACCCTCGGCCATGCCTGCGAGCACCTTCACCGCGACGCCTCGGTCGACGAGGTCGGCAAGGACTTCGAGTCCCTCGAGCGAGGTCCTGGCGAGGTGGCGGATCTTCATGACGACGAGCAGGTCGCCGGGTCTGACGGTGCGTAGAGCCGTGACGAGCTGCGGACGGTTCTCGACGACGCGTCGCTGGCTGGCGTTCTCCTTGAAGACGTGGGTGCAGATGGGGTCCAATGCGTCGTGCTGGGCCGTCGTCTCGGCTGCGTCGTTGGTTGCTCGGACCAGACCGATGAGGGCCATCGTGCTCCTTCGGGACCGATGCGCTATCCGCTGCCAGGTGGCCGTGTTCTGACGGCAGCAATAAGGATGTCAGATCGTAGACGCATAGTTTATTGAACACGCGGAGCGCGCAGCATGCGAGACGTCCCGTAACCGAGGGGGCCTGACCTGGTCGAACGCCTCTCTCGCGTGCCACCTTCGTCGGTTCTCGGTCGCTCGCGGGGGTGCCGACCGAGCGTCGAACGTCCACACCACCTATCAACATCGGCGCCGCGATGCGCGCCTGTGCCGCGATGGGCGTCGACGCCGTGCTCCTCACGCCCCGCTCGGCCGACCCGCTCTACCGGCGGGCCGTGCGCGTCTCGATGGGGACCGTGTTCCAGGTGCCGTGGACCCGCATCCACGACTGGCCGCACCCCGCGGCCGGGGTGGACCGCACGGGCGGCATCGACCTGCTCCACGAGCTCGGCTTCGAGGTCGCGGCGCTCGCGCTCGAGGACGACTCCGTCGGCCTCGACGAGCTCGCCGCCCAGCCGCCCGAGCGGCTCGCGCTCGTGTTCGGGACCGAGGGCGACGGGCTCAAGCCCAGGACGATCGCGACCTGCGACGTGACCGTCAAGATCCCCATGGCCGGCGGCGTGGACTCGCTCAACGTGGCCTCCGCCGTCGCGGTCGCGACCTGGGCGGTGCGGGTGCCGGAGGCCTGACGGCCCGCGTATCCGGATCGTGACGGGTCGTGGCCGAGTCGTGACCGCTCCGGGCCCCCGCTGGCCCGGGCGCGCTGTCACGCTGCTGCCATGCCGTCGGAGCAGCTCTGGTCGTCCATCCCGCCGATGCGCCCCGTCGACCCGGGACCCGCGCCTTCGGTACGGCGACGCGCGGGCACGATCGTGCTCGTCGTGGGCATCGTGCTCGCAGTGGCGGGGGTCGGGATCGGGCTCGCGCCATTGGCCACGTTTGACCAGATCTGCCGGTTCGCGCCGTGCGCGCCTGTCCTCCCGGTGGTCGGTTTCCGTGCTGCGGACGACGGAGGCGTGGTCGTCGAGACCGGCCCCCGCACGGCGGCCCAGATGACCGGAGTGACGATCTACGGAAGAGTCGCGGCCGGCCGCTCCGACGACGACCCGCCGCCCGTGCTGTGGCGGGTGACGTGGGACGGGGCGGTCGTCCCCGGGTGGGACGGTTCGGTCGAGCTCGGCCAGGTGCCTCGAGGCTTCGTCGAGACGGTTCCCCTCGCGCGCGGTTGGCGCGATCAGGTGGCGGGTGTCGGCGTCGACAACGGCTGCTACGAGGGCTCGAGCCTCCTCCCGGCCGGGCGCCTCAGGACCGACCGCGTGGTCGTCTTCGACGGGACCGAGGAGGCGCTGCCCAGCCGGCTCCGCGCCGAGGACGAGGGGTTCACGCCGTGCGACGCGGACGCCCGTCTGCTCGCGCGACGGCCGGACCTCCACGGGTTCGCCGTCGGCGCGGGGGGTGTCGGCCTCGTGGTGCTGGGAGCCGTGCTGCGCCGTCGGCGGTGGTGACGAGCCTCTCTCAGCCCAGGCCGAGAGCGCCGAGCGCCGTCTCGGCGACCTGCGCCGGCGGCCCGTCGACGGGCACGACCACGCCGTCCTCGTCGTCGCCGAGCACCTCGAGCGTCGCGAGCTGCGACGGCAGGAGCGACGGGGGCATGAAGTGCCCCGCGCGCTGCCGCATGCGCGTGCCGACGAGCGACGCGTCGCCGACGAGGTGCACGAAGCGGGTCCGACCGGGCGCCTCGCGGAGCACGTCGCGGTAGGCGACGCGCAGGGCAGAGCAGGTCACGACGGTGCTGCGCCCGGCGGCGTCCTGCTCGGCGGTCCAGTCGCGGACGGCGCGGAGCCAGGGGAGGCGGGCCTCGTCGTCGAGCGGGATGCCGGCCTGCATGCGCGCGACGTTGGCGGGCGGGTGGAAGTCGTCGCCCTCGGCGAACGCCCACCCGAGCCGGTCCGCCAGGAGCCTCCCGATCGTCGTCTTGCCGGTTCCCGACACCCCCATGACCACGAGGTGCACGGGCGGGACGGGCCCGGGGGCGGGCTCGGGAGCGGGGGCGGTCGTCACGGCCACGACGGTACCCGGTCGGGACACGGCGACGGTTCGACGTTCGCTTCGGCGCTCGTCGAGGTACGGTGGCAGGGGAGTCGAGAAGTGGCCCCGTTCCAGCCCGCACCTTGGAGCTGAACATGACCACCACCACCTCCTCCACCACGTTCACGACCCCGGCCGGTACCTCCGCGGAGACCGGCGAGCAGGCTGGGCCGCTCACGGCGGCCGAGGTGACGGCCGCTCTCGGGGCGGGCACGGCGCTGGTTGTCGGGCGGTACCGGGTCGACCTGGGCTCGGGCGCATGCCGTTGGTCGCCCGAGATCGACGTCATCCACGGCCGCTCGTCGCGCGAGCCGTTCGGCGGTCTCGCCGAGCTCCGCTCGCGCACCCACCCCGACGACGCCGTGGTCGCACCGCCCACGCTCGCGGCGTTCCGCCAGGGCCGTCCGTTCGCCGCGGCCCACCGGGTCGTCGACGCGCGCGGCAAGGCGCGGACCGTGCTCGTGGTCGGTGACCCGCGCCGCGACCGCAGCGGCGCCGTCGGCGAGGTGGGCGGGTTCGCGGTCGACGTCTCGACCGTCGTGCACGAGGCCGTCGAGCGCGAGGCCGACCGTGCCGTGACCCGGGCCATGGCGTCCGGTGCGGTGGTCGAGCAGGCTGTCGGGGCCCTCATGGTGCTGGCCGGGCTGGACGCGGGCGAGGCCGCGCGGACCCTTGCCCGGGCGGCCGGCGAGGCCGAGGTCCCGGTGCCCGACGCCGCACGCCAGGTCCTCGCCACGCTCTCGTCCCGCGAGCCGGCCGACGGGGCCGACGCGGTGCGGGACGCCCTTGCCTCCGTCCAGGCGCACCCGCGCCGTGACAACGGCGCCCGGCTGGCGCGCCGGATCACACGGCGGTCACGGTGACGGCGCTCGACGCCGCGGGCCCGGCAGCCGCCGGGCCCGCGGCCCCGGTCGCGTCCGTGCCACGCCAGACCCCCGTCGTGCTGCCCGGGGCCGACGGCGCCCGCACGCTCGACCGGCTGGCCCGGGTCGCGAGGCTCGTGACCCGCAGCCAGGAGCCGTTGTACGTACGGGTGAGCCACGGCCCCTCGGCGGACCGCTGCACCGTGAGCCGCGACCACGAGAGCGGGTGCGTCCTGCCGGGCCTCAGCGTCAACCCGCTCACCCCGGAGCCGTGGTGGGACCGTCCCGTCGAGCACTGGGTCGCCCGCCAGCTCACCCAGTACGCCCACCTGGCCGACGACGAGAGCTACGCGTGGCTGCTCACCGGCGAGGTCTCGGGCCGCGGACCGGACTGCGAGCCGCTGCTCGTCGGCGTCCGCCCCGTGGCCGTGCTCGCCGACACCGTCCTCGACGAGGCTCGCGCGCTCTACGCCCAGGCGTTCGATCAGGACGACCGGGGCGAGGACTGACGCGGGCCGACCCCGCACGGAGGAGAAGCTCATGGACCTCGGCATCGACGGGCGCGTGGCGGTCGTGACGGGTGGCGACTCGGGCATCGGGTTCGCTGCCGCCCGGGCGCTGCTCGACGAAGGCGCGCGCATCGTGCTCACCGACAAGGACGACGGCCCGCTCGGTCCGGCCGTCATGGAGCTCGACGCCACGGCGCCGGGCGCGGGACGGGTCGTCGGGGTCGCCGCCGACCTCACCGTGCCGGACGACGTCGCGAGGCTCGCGGAGCGGGCGCGGGCCGCCTTCGCCGACCCGGAGATCCTCGTGCACGCCGCGGGGACGACGGGCGCGACGGGCGACTTCCTCGAGACCGACGACGACGGCTGGCGGTCGACTCTCGAGACCGACCTCCTGGCGGCGGTCCGGACGGTCCGGACGTTCCTCCCGGCGATGCGCGCCGGCGGGCGCGGCCGCGTCGTGCTGGTCGCGTCGGAGGACGCCGTCCAGCCGTACCCCGACCAGCTCCCGTACTGCACCGCCAAGGCCGGGCTGCTCGCGTTCGCGAAGGGCCTGTCGAAGGCGTACGGCCCTGACGGCGTCCTGGTGAACGCCGTCTCGCCGGCCTTCGTGGCCACGCCCATGACGGACGACATGATGCGCGAGCGCGCCGACGAGCGCGGCGAGTCGTTCGACGACGCCGTCCGCTCGTTCCTCGCCGAGGAGCGGCCGGGCATCGCCGCGGGTCGCCGGGGCGAGCCGGACGAGGTCGCGGCCGTGATCACGTGGCTGTGCTCGGAGCGCGCGAGCTACGTGCTCGGCTCGAACTGGCGTGTCGACGGAGGGTCGGTCGCGACGGTGTGAGCCGCCGCCGGCGCCGAACGGGGATCGGGGCGGCGCCCGACGACGCGCTCAGCCCTCGGCGCCGCCGAGGAGGCGGTCGAGCTCGGCGGCGCTCAGGGGACCGTCGTCCCCGGAGCGGGCCGCGACCGCCTCCACGAGATCTTCCGCGACCGTCCGCAGGCGCACCTCGCGGCGTGACCCGGCCTCGCGCAGCGCACCGAAGGCGGCATCGGCGTCACCGCCCCGGACCGCCATGACGATCCCCTTGGCCTGCTCGATGGCGCCCCGGCTCGCGGCGGCGGCGCGGATCGACTCGGTCGCCTGGGCCTGGCCGGCGCTGCGCTGCGTCGCCGTGAGGTCCACGAAGTAGCCGGACACGGCGACGGGCTCGCCGTCGTCGTCGAGCACCGCGCGCCCCACGACGGCCACGGTCCGCACGGTGCCCGAGGCGTTGAGGATGCGGTGCACCGAGCTGAAGGGCTCACGCGAGGCGACGGCCTCGCGCACCACGTGGTCCACCTGGACGAGGTCGTCCGGATGCTTGTGCGCCGCGAGCAGCTCGGCCGAGGGCACGACCTCCCCGCGCTCGAAGCCGTGCATCTCGAAGACCTCGTCGGACCACCACCAGCGGTCCGTCGCGAGGTCCACCCGGAACCGGCCCACGTCGAGGCTCTCGCCGACCGCCAGCGCCTGCTCGTGGTCCAGGTCGGGCCCTTCAGTGCTCATGCTGGGATCGTAGCCCGGCGCCGCGGCGCGGCGACGGCCGGTCCTGGTGACCGCCGCTCGCGCGGCTGTGACCTGCACGGGGGCACCGGACGGGTAGGCTGGGGCGACCGGGTGAACCCCGGCGGGCCCCGCGGGTTGAGCAGCCAATCCGTCAGGGGCGCGTGGCCCCGCGCGCATCGCGCGCGAGAAGGAAAACTGATGACGAGCGAGGCTGCTTTCGACGTGCCCGCCGAGGGTGCGAGGTCGGAGGTCGGGACCGCGGTCGAGCCCGCCGGCTCGGAGCTCGGCGCCGGGTGGTTCCGGGTCGACGCCCTCGACCGCTCCTGGTGGTCCGACGGCATGTACGCGCTGCACGGGCTGGCCCCCGGCGAGGTCGTGCCGACCGCGGCACTGCTGCTGGCGCACCAGCACCCGCAGGAGCGGAGCCGCGTCGCGGCGCTGCTCGAGCGCGTCGCGGTGGACGGGGTGGCCCTCGCCTGCGCGAGCCGCCTGGTGGACTTCGACGGCCGGACGCACGACGTGGTGCTGAGCGCCGAGCCCGACGGCGAGGCGGCCGACGACGGCCGCCGCCCGCTGCGTGGGACGCTCGTGCTCCTCGACGGCGTGGTCGGCGAGCTCGCCCGACGGCGGGCGGACGTCCAGCTCGAGCAGGCGCTCGAGTCGCGGAGCGTGATCGACCAGGCGAAGGGCGTGCTCGCGGCCGCGGGCGGCTACGACGAGGGCGAGGCGTTCGACGCCCTGCGCGCCGTCTCGCAGCGGCGCAACGTCCGCGTCCGCGTGGTCGCGGACGAGGTGGTGCGCGGCGCCCGGGAGGTCGGCGCACGCGCGCCGTCGCCGTGGCTGGCGGAGGTGCTGGGGGAGGGGCCGCGGCCCGCCTCTTCTGCCGAGAGCTCCTGACGGCCGACGGTTGCCGTCTTCACCCGCGCGCCGTACGGTCAGGGCACGGTCAAGTCACGGCCGATGCGCAGGTTTCGAAGGACGTGGGATGGGATTGGCGCACGCGTGGGCGGCCGACGACGGCGCGGTCCCGGCGGCCGGGGTCGACGACGCGGTCTCGAGAGAACCGGCGCCGCGAGGACGGTTCGCGTACGAGCTCGAGACCGACACCTGGTGGTGGTCGGACGGCACCTACCGGCTGCACGGGTTCGAGCCCGGCGAGGTGGTCCCGACGACCCGCCTCGTGCTGGCGCACAAGCACCCGGACGACCGCGAGCGCTTTCGCGCGCTCTTCGCGGCGGGCTGCCGCAGCGGTGAACCGTTCGTGAGCCTGCACCGCATCATGGCCGCGTC
This sequence comes from Luteimicrobium sp. NPDC057192, assembly GCF_042670205.1. Taxonomy (NCBI): domain Bacteria; kingdom Bacillati; phylum Actinomycetota; class Actinomycetes; order Micrococcales; genus Luteimicrobium; species Luteimicrobium sp. NPDC057192. The sequence continues at coordinate 87,052 of NZ_JBHUWD010000002.1, forward strand.
CGGCGACATGAAGGACGTCGTCCTCGCGGCACAGGCCGTGCGCGACGAGCACGGTGAGGTGGCACGGCTCGTCGGGAGCTTCCTCGACGTGACCGCGGTCCTCGCGGCCCGGGCTGCCGAGGTCGTGGACGAGAGCGTCCGCCGGGCCGCGGAGAGCCGCGCCACGATCGACCAGGCGAAGGGGATCCTCGGCGCGAGCTGGCGGATCTCGCCCGACGACGCGTTCGAGCGGCTGCGCCGGGCGTCCATGCGCACGAACGTGCCCGTCCGGGAGCTCGCGGCGCAGGTGGTGCGGCGCGCGTGCGCCCCCCAGGACGAGCCGGGACCGGGGCCGCGCCTCGACGACTGAGCGCGACCCCGGCCCCGGCGACCACGAATAGGCCGGGCGACGGCTCGACGCCTGGCTCCTTCGTCGCGGTCGGCACCTTCGTCGGGGTCGGTCGCTCTCAGTCGGTCGGCGCGTCCGCCCGGCCGGCGGCGGGCGGCGGTCCGTCGACCACGCCCGCGAGCTGCGCGAGCCGCTCCCACGAGCGGTGCAGGCCGAGCGCCTCCCGCAGGGGCGTCGCGAGTGCGGCCCGGTCGTCCGTCGCGTGCACGCCGGGCGCCTCGGCCGCCACGCCGGCGGCCGCGAGGACGTCGGCCCCGTCCCCGACGGCGGCGATCGCCTTGCCGTGCCGGAACGCCTCCTGCAGCAGGACGACGGTCCGCGCGTCTGCCCCGAGCGCCGTCCCCGCGACGCCGTCCGCCACGACGACGGCGTCGAACTCGATCGACCGGGTGGCGGCGATCGTGCGGTCGACGGGCGCGGTGGCGCCGTCCGCCCCGGTCACGGTGCCGCCGTGGTCGGCCACGACCCGCACGACGACGTGCTCGGGTCCGAGCGCGTCGGTGAGGGCCGTCGCGGCCGCGAGGTCGGCCCCGTCGGTCGCGAGCACCCCGACCACGCGCCCGTCGACCCGGCCCGGTTCGGCGGGCCGCTGGGAGAGCGCGGGGGAGGGCGCGACGTCGGGCACGTCGGCGGGCGCGGGTGCCGGCAGCCCCAGCTCGCGTGCGACCCCGGCCGCGAGGTCGCCGTCGACGCGGGCGAGGACCGCGACCTCCCGGGCGCGGACCTCCTCGTCGGTGCACTTGGCCAGCTCGAACGCGAACGCCGCCTCGAGGTGCGCGCGCTCGACCGGCGACAGGGACAGCAGGAAGAGCCGTGCCTGGCTCGTGTGGTCCTCGAACGACGCCGGCTGCCAGCGGCCCTTGGCGCCCTGCACCGGGGTCGGGAGCGTGACGAACGCGCCCTCGGGGGTGCGGACCGGCAGGTCGCCGTCGAGGTGGTTCGGCACGTACGGCGTGATGCCCTCGTGGATCGCGCTCTGGTGCATGCCGTCGCGCAGCATGTCGTTCACGGGTGCGTGCGGCCGGTTGATCGGGAGCTGCGAGAAGTTCGGGCCGCCGAGCCGCGTGAGCTGGGTGTCGAGGTAGGAGAACATCCGGCCCTGCAGGAGCGGGTCGTTGGTCGCCTGGACGCCCGGGACGAGGTGGCCGACGTGGAAGGCGACCTGCTCGGTCTCCGCGAAGAAGTTCGCCGGGTTGGCGGTCAGCGTCAGCAGGCCGACGCGCTGGACGGGGCACAGCTCCTCGGGCACGATCTTCGTCGGGTCGAGGAGGTCGATGCCCGCGAACGTCTCCGACGGGTCGTCCGGCATCACCTGCAGGCCCAGCTCCCACTGCGGGTACGCGCCCGACTCGATCGCGTCGGCCAGGTCGCGCCGGTTGAAGTCCGGGTCGGCGCCCTGCGCGAGCTGCGCCTCCTCCCACACGAGCGAGTGCACCCCGAGCAGCGGCTTCCAGTGGAACTTGACCAGGCACGTCGACCCGTCGGCGGCCTCGAGCCGGAACGTGTGGACGCCGAAGCCCTCCATGGTCCGGTAGCTGCGCGGGATCGCCCGGTCCGACATGCCCCACATCACCGTGTGGGTCGCCTCGGTGTGCGAGGAGACGAAGTCCCAGAACGTGTCGTGCGCCGTCTGGGCCTGCGGGATCTCGCGGTCCGGGTGCGGCTTGGCGGCGTGGATGAGGTCGGGGAACTTGATCGCGTCCTGGATGAAGAAGACGGGGAAGTTGTTCCCGACCAGGTCGAACGTGCCCTCGTCGGTGTAGAACTTGGTGGCGAAGCCGCGCACGTCCCGGACCGTGTCGGCCGAGCCGCGCGACCCCAGGACCGTCGAGAACCGGACGAAGACGTCCGTCTCGCGGCCCTCCTCCGCGAGGAAGCCCGCCTTGGTGAGCGGGGCGGCGTTCCCGTACGCGCGGAAGACGCCGTGCGCGGCGGCGCCACGCGCGTGCACGACGCGCTCCGGGATCCGCTCGTGGTCGAAGTGCGTGATCTTCTCGCGCAGGTGGTGGTCCTCGAGCAGCACGGGGCCCCGTGGCCCCGCGGTGAGGGAGTGGTCGGTGTCGTCGACGCGCGCTCCCTGGGCCGTGGTGAGGCGGTCGCCGTCCTGCGCGGGCGGGGTCGGCGGGATGCCTGTCCTGGGGTCCTGGCGGTCGGTCATCGTGCTCCTCCTTCTATCCCTTGCTACCGGTCGTGGCGATGCCCTCGACGAAGTACCGCTGCCCGAAGAAGAACAGCAGGATCATCGGGACGGTCGTGATGACGCCGGCGGTCACCACGACCTCCCACTGCGACTCCCCGCCGGGGCCGAACTGGTCGACGAGGGACTTGAGCCCGCGGGGGATGGTGAACGTGTTCGCGTCCTGCAGGTAGACGAGCGGGCGCATGAGGTCGGTCCAGGAGGCCTGGGCCTCGAACAGGAACGTCAGGACGAGCGCGGGCCGGCACAGGGGCACGGCGATCCGCCAGAACGTCGTCCACTCGCCCGCGCCGTCGATCGTCGCCGCCTCGAACGGCTCGGGGGGCAGCGTGAGGAAGAACTGGCGCAGCAGGAAGATGTAGAACGCCGACCCGAACAGGTTCCCGGCCCACAGCGGCACGTTGGTCCCGACCATGCCCAGGTCGTGCCAGATGAGGTAGGTGGGGATGAGGGTCACGGCACCGGGCAGCATCATCGTCGCCAGCACCACCCCGAACAGCACGCCCCGGCCGCGGAAGCGGAAGTGCGCGAAGCCCCACGCGACGAGCGCGCTCGAGACCGTCACGGTGCCCGCCGCGAGGACCGTGACGACGACCGTGTTGCCCAGCCAGAGCGCGAGCGGCGCGTCCTGCCAGACGGTCACGTAGTTGGCGAGCGTCGGGGTCGCGGGGACCAGCCGGTTGTCGAACACCTCGGACCGGGGCTTGAACGACGCGCTCACGAGCCACAGCAGGGGGTAGACGAACGCGACCGTCGCCACGACGAGCGCCACCAGGAGCGCGCCGCGCCCCACGAGGCGGCGCGCGCGGCGGGGAGCCGGGCGGCGCCCGACCGCGGCCCGCGGGCCCCCGGCACGGGCGCCGTCGTCGGGACCGCGCAGGGGGACCGGCACGGCGGTCTGCCGAGCGGGCGTGGCCGCCGTCACCGCTGCTCCGCCTCGTAGTAGACGAAGCGCCGCGACAGCAGCAGCTGGACCGCCGTGATCGCCATGATCACGACGAACAGCAGCCAGGCCAGCGCCGACGCGTACCCCATGTGGAGCTCCTGGAAGCCCTGCTGGAACAGGTAGATGACGTAGAACAGCGCGGCGTCGTTGGAGTACGTCGAGTTCCCGGCGCCGAAGTAGGCCGTGTACGCCTCGGTGAACGTCTGGAAGCCGCCGATCGTGTTGACGACCACGATGAAGAACAGGGGCCCGCTGATCATCGGGACGGTGACCGTGCGGACGCGCCGCCAGTAGCCGGCCCCGTCGACGCGGGCGGCGTCGTAGAGGTCGGCGGGCACGCCGCGCAGCGCGGCCAGCAGGATCACGACCGACGCGCCCACGGTCCACAGGCTCATGAGCACCAGACCGGGCTTGACCCACGCGGGGTCGGTCGTCCAGGACGGCCCGGTGATCCCGAACCACCCGAGCACGCGGTTGACGAGCCCGTACTGCCCGTTGAACAGCAGGAGCAGCAGCACCCCGATCGCCACCGGCGGCGTCATCTTCGGGAGGAAGAACGCCGTCCGGAAGAAGCCCGACGACCGGCCCACCCGCTCGAGCAGGAGCGCCAGGAGCAGCGCGAGCACGACGTGCAGCGGTACCGAGAGCGCCGTGAACACGAACGTGTTCCACAGCGACTGCGCGACCTTGGGGTCGGAGGCGAGCTCGCGGTAGTTGGCCAGTCCCACCCAGCGGGGGTCGTTGATCGCGTCGTAGTCGGTCAGCGACAGGTACGCGCTGTAGAGGATCGGCCACGCGGTGAAGACGAGGAAGCCCAGGATCCAGGGGCTGATGAACGCGAGGGCCGCCCGGCGGGAGTGCCGCTCGTGCGCCCCCGCCCGGCGGCGCCGGCCGGCCGTCGGCGGGGGAGCGGCCGGCACCCCGGGGGCGAGCGTGGGGGACGCCGTCACTTGCCGGTCCTCTGGTCCCAGCTCGCCCACGCGTCGTCGAGCGCCTTCTGCGCCTCCTGCTGCGCCTGGGCGAGCGCCTCCTGGGGCTGCTGCTGGCCGTTGAGGACGCGGTTCACGGCGTCCTGCCACGCCGTCTTGAACGCCGCGTCCGCCGGGTTGGCGGGCATCGCGAAGGTGTGGTCGTTGGCGTCGTAGATCGCGTCGATCGCCGACTTCCACGGCTCGGGCGCGTTCTTCGGCACGTAGCGCTCGCGGATCTGCTGGTCCGCCGCCTTGTTCGCGGTGAGCAGCCCCGTGAAGAGCTGGTCCGACGCCGTGCGGCTCGAGACCCGGTCCTTGGCCGCGGTGAGCCAGGCGTCGGTCTCCGTCATGAGCCGCGCGAAGCGGCAGGCTGCCTGCGGGTTGGCGGCGCCCTTCGGGATCGCCCACGCGTTGCCCGACGTGAACGCGAGCGGGTCGCCCTTCGTGTCGCGGACCGTGTCGAACGCGAGGGGCGCCGACGGGCTGACCTCGTTGAGCGTGTTGACGTACCAGTTCTCCATGGGCATCGCGCCGAGGGTCCCGGACGCGAACTGGTTGCCCTTGCCGAAGAAGTCGGCCGAGTCGCGGAACGTCTTGACCCCCGCGAACCCGCCCTGGTCGCGGTAGATCCCGGCTGCGAACTCGAGCGCCTGCACGACGCGCGGGTCGTCGAGCTGGGCCTTGCGGCCGTCGGCCGAGATCAGGTCGGCCCCGTTCGCCTTCGCCCACAGCGGCAGGAACTCGGGCAGCTTCGAGTCGTAGCCGATGACGCTGACCTTCCCGCCCGCGTGCTTCGCCATGGCCTTGTTCGCGGCGGTCACCGCGTCCCAGCTCGACCCGTTCACGTCGTCGAGGGTGACGTCCGCGTCCGCGAGGAGGTTCTTGTTCGCCATCGTCAGCTCGACCGTGGAGAACTCGGGCAGCCCGTAGACGTGCTTCGCGAACGTGACCTGCTGGACGGCCGAGCCGACGAACTGGGACGGGTCGACGTGCTCGCTCGCGAGGCAGTCGTCGAGCGGCACGATCGCGCCGCGCGACGCGAACGTCCCGATCTGGTCGCGGCTCGCGTACACGAGGTCCGGCGGCTTCCCGCTCGCGACGGCGGACAGGAACGCCTGCACGTCGAGCTCGCCCTGCGACAGCGCGATCTTCACGCCCGGCATCGCCGCGGCCGCGCGGTCGTACCGGTTCTTGCCGACGTCGTCGCCCGTCCCGAACCCCATCACGTGCAGCGAGCCGGACACCGTCGCCTGGCTCGTGAAGGACGGGGACGCCTGGTCGCTGCTGCCGTGCGCGCAGCCCGCCAGCAGGAGCGCGCCCGCACCCGCGACGGCAGCCGCGCCGCCCCACGGGCGAGGACGGACGAAGAGCGGACGGGCGCCCGCCGGGAACCGGGACATGGGACCTCCCCAGGCGTGCGGTCGGCGGGACCTGGGCTCCGTGACCGCGATGCCGGGCGTCTTCCTCACCCTCACCGCCAGTCTCGGCCCGAGCGCCGCTGCTCGCTCGGCGAACCGTTCTCCACCGGGCGACGTGCGTAGCGGACGGGGGTCCGTAGCGTGGGAGACGGTCGAGGAGAGGCCGGCGCGCCCGCGCGGCGCGCACCCGTGCGACCACAGGAGACCGCCATGGCAACCGGAGAGACCGGGTTCGGCGACGTCACGTTCGACCTCATCTCGGTGCAGTACCACTCGCTCAAGGCAGGCCACGACTACGGCCAGTACGTCCGCGACGCCCGCAACGCGGGCCTCGAGGAGGTCGCGTCGTTCTTCGAGACCGTCATGGCCGAGGACTCGGAGCGCGCCGCGCGCTGCCACGAGCTGCTCGCCGAGCTCACGCGCTCGGGCACCGACCAGGCCTGAGGCGCATGGACAGCGCAGCGGGCGTGACGCGCCCGCGCTCGTTCTCGCGCGCCGTCGTCACCGGCGGCGCCGGCTTCGTGGGGAGCCACCTGTGCGAGGCGCTCCTCGCGGCCGGCACCGCGGTGGTGTGCGTCGACGACTTCTCCACGGGGCGGCCCGTCAACGTCGCGCACCTGCGGGACGACCCCGGCTTCACCCTGGTGGAGCGCGACGTCACAGCAGGCCTCGACGGCGCGGCCGGCTCCCGGCCCGTCGACCTCGTGCTGCACCTCGCGTCGCCGGCGTCGCCCGTCGACTACCTGCGGCTCCCGCTCCAGACGCTCGACGCGGGCTCGCTCGGCACCCGGCACGCCCTCGGGCTCGCCCGCGAGCACGGCGCCCGGTTCGTGCTCGCGTCCACCTCCGAGGTGTACGGCGACCCCAGCGTCCACCCCCAGCCCGAGGACTACTGGGGCAACGTCAACCCCGTCGGCCCCCGGAGCGTCTACGACGAGAGCAAGCGGTTCGCCGAGGCCCAGACCGCCGCCTGGCGGCGCGCGACCGGGCTCGACGCCGGGATCGTCCGGATCTTCAACACCTACGGTCCCCGGATGCGCTCCGACGACGGGCGGATGGTCCCCACGTTCGTCGAGCAGGCGCTCGCGGGCGGTCCGGTGACGGTCGCGGGCGACGGGTCGCAGACGCGGTCGCTGTGCCACGTGTCGGACCTCGTCCGCGGGATCCTGGCGTTCGCGGCCCGCGGGGGCGCGGGGCCGGTGAACCTGGGCACGGACGAGGAGCGGACCGTGCTCCGTGTCGCGATGGACGTCGTGGCGGCCGTGGGGTCGGGCTCGTCCGTGACGTTCGTCGACCTGCCGACCGACGACCCGCGGCGCCGTCGGCCGGACCTGGGGCGCGCCGAGCGCGAGCTCGGCTGGCGCCCCCGGACGTCCTGGGCCGACGGGCTGCGGGACACCGTCGACTGGTTCCGCGAGGCCCGCGCCCGTCAGGGCCAGGACGCCTCGCCCGAGGCCATCACGAGGAGCTCGCGGATCTCGCACCCGGCGGGCTGACGCAGCGCCGTGACGACCGCCTGCGCGACGTTCGCGGGGTCGTTGAGGTCGGCGTCGGGGCCCGGCTTGTACTGCTCCGGGCGGCCGTCGAAGAAGCCCGTGCGCATGCCGCCCGGGACGAGGCAGGTGACCCCGACCCGCCCCGCGAGCTCCGCCGCGAGCGACTGCGAGAACCCGCGGATCGCGAACTTCGACGCGCTGTAGGCCGTCGCGTCGGAGGCGCCGCGCAGCCCGAGCGTCGACGACACCGTCACGACGCGACCACCCGAGCGCACGAGGTGCGGCAGGGCCGCCCGCACGACGGCGACGGTCCCGAACAGGTTGACGCGCAGCACGCGCTCCCAGTCGTCCGCGGGGATCTCGGCGAGCGGTCCGCACGCGTCGATCCCCGCGGCGGTCACGACGGCGTCCGGCGGCCCGACGGCGAGTGCGAGGTGCTCGACGGCCTCCGCGGCCGCCGCGCCGTCGGCGAGGTCGACCTCGACGGACGGCACCGACGCACGCGGCGCGACCCGGTCGAGGACGGCGGGCTTCCCGCCGCAGGCGAGGACGGCCTCGACGACGGCGGCGCCGAGGCCGGCCGAGCCGCCCGTCACGAAGACGGTGCCGAGGGGCCGTGGCTGCGGGCCGGCGGGGGGAGGGGACAGCGGGGACTCGGTCACGGGACCGCTCCTTCCGTGGGGGACTGGTCGGGGTCGGCGCCGGGTGCGGTGCCGGCGAGGATGAGGCTCGTCGAGCGGCCCTCGACGTACGGCAGCAGGACGACGCGGCCCCCGTGCGCGCGGACGACGTCGGCCTCGGGCAGGTCGCCCTCGGCGTAGTCGCCGCCCTTGGCCCACACGTCGGGGCGGAGGGCGTCGAGGGCAGCGCGCGGGTCGTCGTCGTCGAACACGACGACGTGGTCGACGCCGGCGAGCGCACGGAGCACCCGGGCGCGGTCCCGCTCGCCGACGGCGGGCCGGCGCGGCCCCTTGAGGCGGCGCACCGACGTGTCGGAGTTGAGCAGGACGACGAGCGTGTCGCCGAGACGCGCGGCCGCCTCGAGCAGCGCGACGTGGCCGGCGTGCAGCACGTCGAAGCAGCCGCCCGTGGCGACGACCGTCCGGCCCTCGCCGTGGAGCCGGTCGCGCAGCGCGGCGAGGTCGTCGGGTGCGTCCTCGGCGGTCGCCCCGACCGCCTCTCCCGCCCCGCGCCGGAACCCCTCGGCGCCGCCGGCCCCGACCCACGCCGTCGCCGCGCCGACGGCCTGCCGGACGGCGTCGGCCAGCGGCACACCGTGGCCGAGACCGACCGCGAGGGCGGCCGCGAACCGGTCGCCCGCGCCGCACGGGTCCCCGGCCACCCCGTGCGCGGGCACGTAGAGCGGCTCGTGGGCGTCGGCCGCGAGGTAGGCGCCCTGCTCGGCGGCCGTCACGCACACCGCCCCGACGTCCCAGGCCTCCCGCAGCGCGCGGGCGAGCGTGGCGGGGTCGCCGTCCGGCGGGAGGCCGAGGTCGGCCGCGGCGTCGCGTGCCTCGTCGAGGTTCGGCGTGACGACCGTCACGCCCGGCACGGGAGCCCCACCGCGCGGGTGCGGGTCCCAGACGACCGGACGGGTGCGCGCGGCGTCGGCGACGGCCGCGCGGACGGCCGGGTCGTGCGTGGTGCCGCCGCCGTAGTCGGAGACGAGCACGGCTCGCGCGGGGGCGACCGCCGCCTCGAGGGCGTCGGGGGCGACGTCGACCGGGGCCGCGGGCCCGCCGTCGTCGACGCGCACGATCGTGCGGCCCGCCGAGCGGACGCGCTGCTTGCGGCGCGTCGAGCCGTCCTGCGCGAGCGGGACCACGTCCACGCCCGCCGCGGCCAGGTCGGCGGCCAGTGTGCCGGCGTCCCGGTCGGTCGCGAGCGGCGCCACCAGCCGGGTCGGGGCCGACCGGGCGCACAGGAGCGCCGCGAGGCCCGCGCCGCCCGGGCTGCGCCGGACCGCCAGCGTGTCCACGACCGGCACCGGCCCGTCGGGCGCGAAGCGCGTCACCTGGCCGTCGACGTCCTCGTCGAGCACGACGTCGCCGAGCACGACGACCTCCGGCGACCCCGCCCCGGGCGGCTCGACGGCCGACCGTGCGGCGGCGCTCGACGATGCCCGGACGTGGCGGTCGATCGCGGCGCACAGGCCGTGCACGGCGACGAGGTGCGCCTCCTGGACGGTCGACGTCTCGCGTGCCGGCACGCACAGCGCGTCGTCGCACACCGCGGTGAGCGGGTTGGGCCCGGCGCCGGTCAGCGCCCAGGTCGTCAGGCCGAGCGCGCGGGCGCGACCGGCGGCGGTGAGCACGTTCGGGCTCCTGCCCGACGTCGACAGGACCAGCAGGACGTCGCCGGCGCGGCCGTGCGCGGCGACCTGCCGGGCGAACATCTCGTCGGCGCCGTAGTCGTTGACGATCGCGGTGAGGCTCGAGGTCTCCGCGTGGAGCGCGATCGCCGACAGCGGGACCCGCTCGCCCTCGAACCGGCCGACGAGCTCGGCGGTGAGGTGCTGGGCCTCCGCGGCGCTGCCCCCGTTGCCGGCCACGAGGAGCCGGCCGCCCGAGAGCGTGAGGTCCGCGAGCCGCCGCGCCCAGGCGTCGAGGCGGTCCTCCTGGCCGGCGAGCCAGTCGAGCGCCGCCGCGAGGCCGGCGACGTGCCGTGCGAGCCCGCTCATGCCGTCGCCGCCTGGGCGAGCTGGTCGACCAGGAGATCGCGGTCTGCGCCCAGGTGGGCGACGGGCACGCGCGCGACGTCGCGTCCCGCGGCGACGGCGCGGTAGGTGTCGAGCGTGCGGCGCGCGACCGTCTCCCAGCCGTAGTAGCGCTCGGCTCGCACGCGGGCGGCCGCGCCGAGGCGCTCGGCGCCCCGCGGGTCGGCGTGCAGGCGCTGCAGCGCGCCGACGAGCGCGTCGGGGTCGCGGGGCGGCACGAGCACGCCCGTGCGGTCCGGGAGCACCGTGTCGAGGAGCCCGCCGACGGCGGCGCCGACCACGGGCCGCCCGCACGCGGCCGCCTCGAGCGGCACGATGCCGAAGGGCTCGTACCAGGGGTCGCAGACCACGACGTCGCAGGCGCGCATGAGGTGGCGGACCTCCTGCTGGGAGACTCCTCCGACGAGCCGCAGCCGGTCGCGCACGCCGAGGTCGTCGGCGAGCTCGAGCAGGCGCCGGGCCTCCTCGTCGTCCGCGAGCTCCCCGGCGGGCGGGCCGCCCGCGACGACGACCTCGAGCGCCGGCATCGCGGCGAGCGCCCGCACCACCGTCTCGGTGCCCTTGCGCTCGACCAGCCGCCCCACGCACAGGGCGTGGAACCGGTCGTCGCCCGGTCGGCTGGCGCGGGCCGTCCGGTCGAGCGCCGGCGTGAACCTGGCCAGGTCGACCCCGCAGGGGACCACGGTCACGCGCCGGGGGTCCATGCCGAGCGCGACGAGCTCGCCCACCTCGTCGGTGCAGGTCGCGATCACGGCCGCCACCGACGAGCACAGGCGGGCCTCGAGCGCGATCCGCTCGTGCGGGCTGGTGTCCTTGGCGCCCTGGTGCCGCCGCTTGACCGAGCCGAGCGCGTGGAACGTCTGGACGAGCGGGACGCCGGTGCCCGCGGTCGCCCGCAGCCCGGCGACGCCGGACATCCAGAAGTGCGCGTGCACGACGTCGGGCGGCCTGCGCGCCCACGTGCGCCGGAGCACGTCGCCGAACGTCGACATGAACGGCAGGAGCTCGTCCTTGGGCAGGTGCTCGGCCGGCCCGGCGTCGACGTGGACGACGTCCAGGCGCGGCGCGACGTGCACCGCCGTCGGCAGGTCCGGGTCGTCGCGGCGCGTGTACACGGCCACCTCGTGGCCGAGGTGCGCGAGCCGCCGGGACAGCGCGTCCACGTGGACGTTCTGCCCCCCGGCGTCGACGCCACCGAGCACCGCGAGCGGGCTCGCGTGCTCGGAGATCATGGCGATCCTCATCCGGCCACCTCCTTCAGAAGCCGGTCCCATCGGTCGAGGAACCGGTCGTGGGCGTAGTGCTCGAGGACGTGCCGACGTCCCGCGAGGCCCTGCTCGCGGGCCTCGTCGGGGTCGGCGAGCCAGCGCCCGAGGGCGCGGGCGAGCTCGTCGGGGTCCGCGCTGACCACCCCGGCGCCGGGCGGGACCGCGCGCGGCGCCTCGGTGGACGCGGCGGCCGCGACGGGCACGCCGAGGGCCATCGCCTCGAGGAGCGAGAGCCCCAGGCTCGTCCAGCGGTACGGGTGGAGGTAGGCGCGGTCCCGGGCCAGCTCGGCGTGCAGGCGCGCCTGCGGCAGGTCGTCCACGAGGTCGAGGGGCGCCCCGGCGGGCCGCGTGCGCGCCTGCCACCCGAGCTCGCCCACCCGCATGCCGTAGACGACGGAGGGCAGCTCGGCCGTGACGGCGAGGAGCAGGTCGGTGCCGGCCACGCGGCTGCGCCGCACGGGCTCGTTGACCACGGCGGCGACGCGCGCCCGCTCGCCGGTCCACCGGTGGCCCGGGTCGGGGACACCGTGCTCGACGACGACCGTGCGCGCGGGACCGGAGTCCCACAGCAGCGCGTTGAAGTACGTCACGTGCGCGAGGGGGACGCGGCCGTCCCGCACGACGTCGAGCGCGAGCGCGGGGTGGCGGGTCGAGGCGGCAGCGCCCGTGGGGGCGTTGTGCTCGAGGTAGACGGCCGGGAGGTCGACGCCGACGCGGCGCCCGGTCCAGCGTTCGACGAGCGCCACCTCGTGCGGGCGCTGCAGCACCGCGACGTCGAGCTCGTCGGCCTGCGCGCGCAGCGCGTCGGGGGTCGCCTCGCTGACCGTGGACGGCCAGTCCCAGGTCCGCGCGCGGCCGCGGCCGTCCGGTCCCCGTCCGGGCAGGACGGGCACGACGTACTCGTGCGGCCCGGCGACGAACGTCGTCGTCCACGAGCCGTGGACGTGCCAGAGCAGGATCTTCATGCCGTCACCGCCGGGAGGGTGGAAGGGATGGCCGCCGCGGCCGGGGGAGGACCGGCGAGCCGGTCGACGGCGTCCGCCACGGCGCCGGGCTCGACGTCGAGGCAGGGGTGCCCGGCCAGCGGGCACGTCCGGGCGCGGGTGCCGCGGCAGGCCGCGTGCGGGTCGCCGAGGCGCTCGCAGGGCACGCCCCAGGGGCGCCAGCGTTCCCACGGGACGACCGGCGCGAACAGCGAGACGACGGGGGTGCCGACGGCGGTCGCCAGGTGCGCGGGACCCGTGTTGCCGACCACGACGCAGCCCGCGCCCGCGAGCAGGGAGGCGAGCTCGGCGTAGCCCGTGCGACCGCCGCGGTCGACGACGCCCGCACCGCCGCCCGCGGTCGCGCAGACCGCGCGGGTGAGGGCGACGTCACCGGGACCGCCCGTGACCACGACGGCCCGGCCGCGCCGCGCGAGCTCGGCCACGACGCGTCCGGCGGTGCCGGGCGACGGCGCCCGGGCGGGCACGGCGGCGCTCGGGTGCACGACGACGTAGGGCCCGGCGGGAGCGAGGTCGCCGGCGCTCGGCAGGGGACGCGCCACGGCGAGGCGCGTGTCGTCGTCCGCGGGGAAGCCGGCCGCCTCGACGACGCTCAGCATCGCCTCGACCTCGTGCGCCCCGGCGGGCCGCGGGTGCCGCACGTCGAGCAGCGAGCCGGGGTAGTCCTCGCTCGTCGCGACGACGCGCCCGACCCCGGCGAGACGCAGCAGCAGCGCCGTCGGCAGCGGGCTCTGGTGGAACGAGGTCAGGACGATCCCGACGGCGTACCGGCGCCCGGCGAGCTCGGTGACGAGCGCGTCGACCGCCACGGGGTCGACGGCGGGCGGCCGGACCCCCGCCCAGGGGGCGTCGAAGCGCAGGACGTCGCGCACGCCGGGCAGCAGCCGCGCCGCCTGGAGGCCGTCGCCCGAGACGAGCAGGTCGACGGGGCCTCGGCGGGCGACCGTGCGCACGGCGGGCCCCGCGAGGAGCACGTCGCCGTCGCTGTCGAGGCGCACGACCAGGGTGGGGGCGCTCATCGGACCCCCTCCGCGGGGGCGGGCGCGAGCACGGGACCGAGCGCCGCGACGGCCTCGTCGAGGGTCGCGGCGACGCAGGGCGCCGCCGCGACCTCGGCAGCCTCGGTGACCGGCGTGGGGACGAGGACCGCCGGCGCACCCGCCGCGACGGCCGCCGCGACGTCGGACCCGATGTCCCCGACCACGGCGCACTGCGCGGGCGCGAGCCCCAGGTCGCGTGCGGCGGCGAGCACGAGGCCGGGCGCGGGCTTGCGGCACGCGCAGCCGTCGCCCGGCGCGTGGGGGCAGACCTGCCACGTGTCGAACGGGCCGAGCAGCCCGGCGACACGCGCGTCCACCGCGGCGAGGCGCTCCGGGCCGACCAGGCCGCGTCCGACGCCCGACTGGTTCGAGACGACGCCGACCAGGATCCCGCGGGCGCGCAGGTCGTCGAGCACCTCGCGGGCGCCGGAGACGGGCACCACGCGGGCCGGGTCGTCGTTGTAGGGCACGTCGTGGACGAGCGTGCCGTCCCGGTCGAACAGCACGGCCCGCACGCGCGGCGGCCACGGCTCGGGCGGCTGTCGCACGACACGCACCGACCCGGCGACGCGGTGCGCGACCGCGGCGAACGGGATGAGCGCGCTCGTCCACGCCATGCGACGCAGCTCGGGGGAGAACCGCGGGTCGCCCGGCCGCGGGCCGGGTGCGAGCCGCAGACCCAGGAACCAGCCGGTGAGCGCGAGCCACGCGCCGGCGGCCGTCGCGGCGGCGTGCGGGCGGCGCAGGGCCGCGGCGACGATCCCGGCGGTCGCCGCGCCCACGGTCCACGCGTGCCGCGAGAGCAGCCCGCGCCCGGTCTCGGCCGAACGGCGCCACGCCGGGCCGTGCAGCGCCCGCATGAGCGCGTCGTCGCGCGTGCCCGCCTGGACGCGCAGGCTCACGGCGTCGTCCGCGGGGCGCACCGGGTGGCGCACGACGCGCGCACCCGTCGCGAGCTCCCAGCCCGCCCCCCGGACCCGCAGCGCGAGGTCGGCGTCCTCGCGGTAGGCGCGGGGGAAGCGCTCGTCGAACCCGCCGACCGCGACCAGGGCGTCGCGCCGGTACGCCATGTCGGCGGTGGCCCACGCGGCCCGCTCGAGGCCCTGCGTCACGCGCTCCCAGTCCGTCGGGCGTCCGTCGTGGTCCAGCGGCACCTCGATGCGGCCCTGGACGCCACCGGTCCGCGCGCCCGCGGCGGCGAGGTCGCGCCGCAGCCCGGCGGCCCAGCCCTGGGGCGGCAGGACGTCGTCGTCGAGGAAGACGACCCACCTCGTGGCCGGCAGGGTCCGCCAGCCCGCGTTGCGGGCGGCTGCGGGCCCGCGGCCGCCCGACCGGACGACGCGCACGTCCAGGCCGGGGTACGGGCCGGCGGCGAGAGCCGGAGGAAGCGGCCCGCGCGGGTCGAGGCGCCGGTCGTCGGCGAGCACGACCGGGAGGGGCTGCCCGCCCGGCCCGGGCTCCTCGGCGGCGCGCACGCTCGCGGCGAGCGCGTCGAGCAGACGGTCGAGGCTCGGGCGCCCGACGGTCGGGACGACGACCCCGAAGGATCCCGGCCCGCTCACGCCGTGCCCCCGAACGCGTCGGCGCGGCGGACCAGGTGCGGACCGAGGACGAGCAGGTCGACGGGCGCCGAGCCGAACAGCTCGAGCGCGTGGCGGGGGTGGTCGACCATGGGACGTCCGGCGGTGTTGAGGCTCGTGTTGATCACGACCGGCAGGCCGGTGCGCCGTGCGAACGCCCGCAGCGTCGCGTGGAGGCGTGGTGTCGTGGTGTCGACGGTCTGGATCCGGGCGGTCCCGTCCACGTGCACGGCGGCGGCGATCCGCTCCCGCCACGCGGGGGCAACCGTGTGCACGAAGAGCATGTACGGGCTGGGCAGCGGGCCGTCCGAGAAGATCTCCGCCGCGCGGTCGTCGAGCACCATGGGCGCGACGGGCCGGAACTGCTCGCGCCCCTTGACGGCGTTGAGCCGTTCGAGGTTGGCGCGCGGGCCCGGGTGCGCGAGCAGGGACCGGTGCCCGAGCGCGCGCGGCCCGAGCTCCGAGCGCCCGTCGAACCAGGCCACGACGCCGTCGGCCGCGAGCACCGCGGCGACCTCGTCCGCGAGGTCGGCCGGGGTCGTGAAGGGCAGCCGTGCCGCGCGCAGGAAGCCGGCGAGCTCGTCGTCGGACCAGGCGCGGCCGAGGTCCACGCCGGGCATGGGCACCAGCGGGTCGCCCGCCTCGGCGGCGAGCTGGAGCGCCGCCCCGAGCGCCGTCCCTGCGTCGCCCGCCGCGGGCTGGACCCAGACGTCGTCGAACCCGGCCTCGCGCCACACGCGCGAGTTGGCGACGCAGTTGAGCGCGATGCCACCCGCGAGGGCCAGCGCGTCGTCGCCGGTGCGTGCGTGCAACCACCGCGCGAGCGCGACGAGCGTCTCCTCGAGCACGAGCTGGACGGACGCCGCGAGGTCCGCGTGCGGGCCGCGCCACGACTCCTCGGTGAGCGTCGCGTCGGGACGACGCCGCGGCGCCCACCGGCTCCAGTCGGGCGGCCGGGCGACGAACGTGCCCTCGCCGCGCACGTGCACGTGCTCGCGGACGGCGTCGGCGAAGCGCGGCTCGCCGTACGACGCGAGGGCCATGACCTTGAACTCGTCGCTCGAGCGCAGGAAGCCCAGGTGCTCGGTCAGCGACTCGTAGACGAGCCCGAGCGAGTCGGGCAGCTCCTGCTCGGCGAGGACCTCGAGCTTGCCCTGGTCGTACCGGCCGGCGAGGCACGACGTGCTCTCGCCGCGCCCGTCGAGGCTCAGGACGCTTGTGACGGGGTGGGGCGAGGCGAGCGCCGCGGACGCCGCGTGCGCCACCTCGTGGGGGACGAACCTGACCCGCGACCGGTCCAGGCCGGGCAGCGCGGTCGCGAGGAACGCGGGGGCGCGGCGCGCGTAGTCGAGCCGCAGCCAGTCCCACGGGTCGTCCAGGCCGACCTCGTCCGCCGGCCGTGCGAGCGCCGGGTCGAACGAGTACCCGACGGCGTCGAGGTCCCCGGGTTCGAGGCCGCCCGCCGCGAGGCACCACGCCATTGCTTGCTCGGGCAGCTCCCAGGCGGCGAAGGGGACGGGCCGCTTGCCGTGCTTGCGGCGCGAGAAGCGCTCCTCCTCGGCGGCCGCGACCACCTGCCCGTCGACGACGAGCGCGGCGGACGGGTCGTGGAAGAGGGCGTTGACCCCGAGGACGCGCATCGCGGAACCTCCCGGAGCGTGGCCCGTGGGCCGACGCGGTGGTGAGGGTCGAGGTTCCGCAACCCGCTCCCTTCACCCTCGGTGCGAGAAGCGCTGCTCGCATCTTGAACCGCTTCTCGCACCTCGCCGCGCCCGCGACCGTCGCGACCTGGACGTCCTCCCACGGCACCAGGAAGGCGCCGCGGTGCCGGCGCCGCAGCCACCACGCGATCGCCCCCTCGGCGACGCAACCGCTCCTCCCCGCATGCGTAGGGACGGACCGCTCCCTAGCGTGGTGCGTGCTGCGTCGGGAAGGGGGCGTGCGGACCGCCGACGACGCCCGGGCCCCGGGCGTCCGGGGAGGCACCCGTGCTCGTCCACGCGCCACACCCCACGCACCTCCACGGTGCTCCGGGCCACGGGTCCGGGACCGACTCCCGGTCCCGGGTGCCGTCGCCGCCGAGATCCCCGGGACGCCCCTCGCCGGGAGCGGGAGTCGCACCGTGAGGATCAGCGTGGTCGGCTGCGGCTACCTCGGCGCCGTGCACGCCGCCGCGCTCGCCGAGCTCGGCCACCACGTCGTCGGCCTCGACACGGACGCGGCGCTCGTCGCGGCGCTCGAGGAGGCGCGACCGCCGTTCTACGAGCCCGGGTTCGACGACCTCCTGCACCGCGCCCGGGACCGCGGGCGGCTCCGCTTCACGACCGACCCGGCGGCGCTCGCGGGCGCGCGCGTGCACTTCGTCTGCGTGGGCACGCCCGAGGGCGACGGCGGTGCGGCGGACCTGCGGTACGTCGACGCGGCGCTGGCAGAGCTCGCGCCGTCCCTGCGACCCGGCGACCTGGTCGTCGGCAAGTCGACGGTCCCGGTCGGCACGGCACGGGGGCTCGCGGGCCTCGTGCCGGCGAGCGTGGGGCTCGCGTGGAACCCGGAGTTCCTGCGGGAGGGCCACGCGGTCGCCGACACGCTGCGCCCGGACCGGCTCGTGTACGGGGCCGAGGGGCCGCGAGCGGCCGAGGCGGTCGGCATGCTCGACGACGTCTACCGCCCGCTGCTGGCGGCCGGGGTCCCGCGCCTGGTGGTGGACCTGCCGACGGCGGAGCTCGCGAAGGTCGCCGCGAACGCCTTCCTCGCGACCAAGGTCTCGTTCGCGAACGCGATGGCCGAGGTCTGCGCCGCCGCGGGCGGCGACGCGGTGGCGCTGACGCGGATCCTCGGGCGGGACCCCCGGATCGGTCCCGCGCACCTCGGGGCGGGCCTCGGGTTCGGGGGGAGCTGCCTGCCCAAGGACGTGCGCGCGTTCGCGGTCCGCGCCGAGGAGCTGGGCGCGCCCGGGGCCGCGGCGCTGCTGCACGACGTGGACGCCCTCAACGACCAGGCGCTCGCGCGCGTCGCGGCGCTCGTCGAGGCCGGGCTGGCGGGCGCCTCTGGTCGCCGGGTCGCGGTGCTCGGCGCGGCCTTCAAGCCCGACAGCGACGACGTGCGCTGCTCGCCCGCCCTGGCGCTCGCGGGGACCCTCCGGGACGGGGGAGCGGACGTCGTCGTGACGGACCCCCGGGCGCTCGACCGCGCCCGTGCCGCCGCACCCGGACTGGCCTGCGCGACGACGGTCGACGAGACCGTCCGGGGCGCCGACGTCGTGGTCCTGGCGACCGAGTGGGACGAGTACCGGGCCCTGGACCCGGCCCGGCTGGGCCGGCTCGCCGCACGCCGCGTCCTCGTCGACGCGCGGCACGCCGTCGACGCCGACGGCTGGCGCGACGCGGGCTGGCGAGTGCTGGCCCCGGGCCGGACCGAGCCGCGCCGCCCCGGGGCAGGGGCGACGCGGCCGCGCGGCGTCGGCGGTCAGAAGACGGGCTTGCCGCCCGTCACGCCGAGGACCGTCCCGGACACGTAGCTCGCGTCGCCCTCCGAGGCGAGGAACACGAACGCGGGCGCGCACTCGGCCGGCTGGCCCGCGCGGCCGAGCGGCGTGTCGGCGCCGAACTTCTCGACGTGGTCGGGCGGCTGGGTGGCGGGCTGCAGCGGCGTCCAGATCGGGCCGGGCGCGACCGCGTTGACGCGGATCCCGCGGGGACCGAGCTGCGCGGCCAGGTTCACGGTGACGTTGTTGATCGCCGCCTTGGTCGCGGCGTAGTCGACGAGCGCCGGGGACGGCTCGTACGCCTGGATCGACGACACGTTGATGATCGAGCTCCCGCGCTGCAGGTGGCGCAGCGCCTCGTGCGTGATCCAGAAGAGCGCGTAGAGGTTCGTCTTGAGGACGCGGTCCAGCTCGTCCGTCGTGAGGTCGTCGATCGACTCCCGACGCGCGGCCTGGAAGCCCGCGTTGTTCACGACGACGTCGAGGCCGCCCAGCTCCTCGGCGGCCTGGCCCACGATGTCGCGCGCCGACCGCTCGTCACGCAGGTCGCCGGGCAGGAGCACGGCGTTGCGGCCCGCCTCCCGGACCCAGTGCGCCGTCGCGTCGGCGTCGTCCTGCTCCTCGGGCATGAACGCGATCGCGACGTCGGCGCCCTCGCGCGCGAACGCGATCGCGACGGCGCGGCCGATCCCCGAGTCGCCGCCGGTGATGAGGGCGCGGCGGCCGTCGAGCCGGCCGTGGCCGACGTAGCTCTGCTCGCCGTGGTCGGGCTCGGGCGACATGGCGCCGGTCAGGCCGGGGGGCTCCTGCTGCTGGGCGGGGAAGGGGGTCTCGTCGGGCATGGTGGGCTCCTCGGTCACGGGCGTGCGGGCCCCTCCTCGACCCGGTCCCAGGCTAGGGACGGCGTGAGCGGTTCGCACGCGGGCCGTCGTCCGCGGCGACGTCCGGTCCGTCGCCGTCCTCTTCCTCCGCGTCCTTCGCCGTGAGGGGCGTCGCGACGTCCTCGAGCGACTTCTGCTCGGCGCCCACGCCGAGGAAGAGCGCGACGACGCCGCCCACGACCATGAGCGCGGCCCCCACGTAGTAGCCGACCGCGATCCCCGTGATGTCGTGCTGGGCGCTCGCCGAGTCGATGAGCCGGCCGAAGACGAGGGGGCCCGTGATCCCGCCGACGGCCGTCCCGACGGCGTAGAAGAACGCGATGCACAGCGCCCGGGTCTCGAGCGGGAAGACCTCGCTCGCCGTGAGGTACGCCGAGCTCGCGCCCGCCGAGGCGACGAAGAACACGGCCATGCCGAACACGGTGAGCGTGACGGCGGTGAGGCTGCCGAGCATGATCCCGGCGACCGCGAGGAGCACCCCCGAGACGAGGTACGTCGCGGAGATCATCGGGACGCGGCCGACCTTGTCGAACAGCGGCGCGAGCACGAGCGCCCCGACGAAGTTGCTGACGGCGAACAGCGCCAGGTAGACACCCGTCTGCCCGACGCCGAGGAACGTCTGGAGCGTGTCGCCGTAGGTGAAGAAGAACGCGTTGTAGAGGAACGCCTGGCCGACGAACAGGGCCAGGCAGAGCACGGTCCGGCGCGGATACTCCGAGAACACGGTCCGCGCGATCCGGCCCAGGCCGATCGTGCGGCGCTGCCGGACGGTGATGGCGTCGTCGTCGGGCACGTCGGCCAGCTCGTCGCCGGTCTGCTCGCGCACGGCGTCCTCGACGTCGGCGACGATGCGCTCGCCGTCCTTCTCGTGCCCGTGGACGAACAGCCAGCGGGGGCTCTCGGGCACGTTGCGCCGGACGAACAGGATCACCAGCCCGAGGGTCGCGCCCAGCGCGAAGCACAGGCGCCAGCCGAGGCCGGCCGGGACGAGGTTCGGGTCCAGCAGGGGGATGGTCACGAGGGCGCCACCGGCTGCCCCGAGCCAGTAGGACCCGTTGATCGCGATGTCGGTCCTGCCGCGGAAGCGCGCCGGGATGAGCTCGTCGACGGCCGAGTTCACGGCCGCGTACTCGCCGCCGATGCCCGCGCCCGTGACGATCCGGCACGCGAAGTACATGAGCGGGCTCACGGAGAAGGCGGTCGCCACGGTCCCGACGAGGTAGACCGCGAGGGTGATCATGAACAGCTTCTTGCGGCCGAAGCGGTCGGTGAGCTGGCCGAACAGCAGCGCGCCCACGCACGCTCCCGCGACGTAGACCGCGCCGGCGAGGCCGATGTCGCTGCTCGTGAGCCCGAGCCCGTCCGACGACGACTTGAGCGCCGCGGACAGGTTGCCGACGATCGTGACCTCGAGCCCGTCGAGCACCCACACGGTGCCGAGCCCGACGACGATCATCCAGTGCCAGCGGGCCCACGGCAGCCGGTCGAGCCGCGCGGGGACGGTCGTCGTGATGGTGCCGAGCTCGGACCTGTCGTCGGACGTCGTCGTCATGCAGCCCACGGTAGGGACGGCGGCGCGCTACGCACGTCCGGCCGCCCGGGCCGAGCGAGCGGGGACGCGGAGCGTCCGGAGGTGCGCAGCGCACCGCCCCTCCGTAGCGTCGGAGCATGAGCCAGACCTTCACGTACCGCGCCGTCCTGTCGGGCGGCATGCAGTCCGCCCACCAGATCGGCTCCTCGTTCGAGGCCACGGCCGACGAGGCCCCCGCGCGCCTCGACGCGCTGCTCTCCGAGAACTGGCAGGAGCCCGGCGCGCTCGTCCGGCTGCAGCGCGCCGGCGAGCAGGGCTGGGAGGACACCGGCATCGAGGTCGCCGTCGACGACTAGCGGGCGGGCACCCGGACCCGGGTGCCCTCGGCCCCCGCCGCCTCGTCCGCCTGTGCGCCCAGGTCGTCCTGCGACGTCCACGCCGGCGCGGCGCCCACCAGGGCGTCGAGGCGCTCGAGCCGCTGGCGGGAGACGTCGTCGGCGGGCGTCAGGACGATGAGCCGGTCCCCGCGCTCGCGGTCGAGCCACAGGCTCTGGAAGTGCACGTCCACCCGCCCGACCCGCGGGGACCGGTAGCGCCGCAGCGACGTCCGGTCGCCCGCGACGTCGTAGGAGTCCCAGAACCGCGCGAACTCGGACGAGCTCTCCCGGAGACGGTCCAGCAGCGCGTGCCAGCGCGGGTCGTCGCGGTGCTCGGGCTCGCGCCCGCGCAGGCGCGCGACGATCTCGCGGAGCACCACCTCGTCGTCCACCAAGGCCTCGCGCCACCGGCGGTCGGTGAACATGAGCCAGGCGCAGTTGCGGTCCTCGGGCGGGTAGGCGTCGAGGTCGGCGAAGAAGTACCGGTACGCACGGTTGGACGCGACGAGGTCGTAGCACTCGGTCTGCACGGCGGCGGGGAACGGCAGGAGCTGGGCGAGCACGGCGACGTGCTCGGGCCGCACGCGGGTGGGCGCGGGACGCCGGGTCTCGGGGGCCCGGCCGGCGAGCGCCAGGAGGTGGCGGCGCTCCGCGGCGTCGAGCCGCAGCACCCGCGCGACCGCCGCGAGGACCTGGTCGGAGGCGTTCCGCGCCCGGCCCTGCTCGAGCCACGTGTACCAGGTCACGCCGACACCGGCCAGCTGCGCTACCTCCTCGCGGCGCAGGCCGGGCGTCCGCCGCCGGCCCCCGGGCGGCAGCCCGACGTCGCCGGGCGAGACCCGTCCGCGGCGCTCGCGCAGGAACGCGCCCAGTGCGGCCCGGTCGGGGGCGACGGTCGTCATGGTCCCAGTCTCGCCGGTCGCCGTGACCGCAGCCAGGTGGTGCTGGTACCACGATCACCAGGCTCCTGGTACCAGGATCGCCGTGCCCGGGATCGTCGACGGCATGACCACCACCACGTCACGCACGGTCCACCGTGCAGCCTCCGTGGACGCCGTCCCGCAGGCCGCGCGCGCGCTCACGGGGCTCGGCCTCGCCGTCCTGCTCGTCGCCTACCTCCCGGTCAACATGACCTTCGGGTCGGTCAACGTCCTCGCGCCCGCCATCACCGCCGACCTCGGTGCGGCGACCTCGGGGGGCCAGCTCGTCCTGTCCGCGTACACGACGACGTTCGCCGCGACCCTCGTCGTGGCGGGCCGGCTGGGCGACCGCTACGGGCGCCGTCGTCTTCTCGCCGTCGGGCTGGGCGGCTTCGCCGCGCTGTCGGCCGCGGCCGCGCTCGCACCCTCGCTCGTCGTCCTCGTCGCGCTCCGGGCGGCGCTCGGGATCGCCGCGGGACTGTTCACGCCCCAGGTCCTGTCGACCATCCAGGCCACGGCGCCGGGCCGCCTGCGCGCGCTCGGTGTCACGCTCTTCACCGCCGTGAGCGGCTGCGCGACGATCGTCGGCCAGGTGCTCGCGGGCGCCGTCTCCGGCCTGGCCGGCGACCACCTGTGCTGGCGCCTGGTGCAGGTGGCCACCGGGGCGATCGCCGTCCTCGCCCTGACCGCGCTGCGTGCGGTGCCGGAGTCGCGCTCGACGGCGCCCCTGGCCCTCGACCTGCGCGGCGCGGGCCTGCTCGGTGCGAGCCTGCTGCTGGTCGTGGTCCCCCTCACGCTCGGGTCGTCGGCCGGGTGGCCGCCGGTGCTGGTCACGATGCTCGTGGCGGGCTGCGCCCTGCTGGGGACCTTCGTGCGGTCGCAGCGCGCCGCCGAGCGGCGCGGCGAGCTGCCCGTCGTCCCGCCGAGCGTGCTCCGGACGCCGGCTGTCCGGCAGGGCCTGGTCATGACGCTGCTGTTCTTCACGGGCTACGGCGCGTTCCTCTACGAGATGTCGTCCTTCGCGCAGCGGGGCCTCGGCGCAGACGCCTGGGGCACGGTCGTCCTGCTCCTCGGCTTCGGTGCGGGCTTCGTCGCGACCGCGCTCGCGCTGCCCCTCGTCGAGCGCCGGGCGGGACGCTGGACGATGACGGGGGCCGCGACCGCGCAGGCGCTCGTCCTGGCCGCGCTCGCCGGCGTCGTCGGTACCGGGCACGGCGGGACGGCCCTCGTCGTGCAGCCCCTGCTCGTGACGCTCGGCGCCGCGCAGGCGCTCATGTACGGCCCCGTGCTCCGGACCGTCCTGTCCCGGACGCCCACGTGGGCCGCCGGGGTCGCGGGCGGCTTGTTCACGACGCTGCAGCAGCTCGGCCTCGGCCTGGGCGTCGCGCTGCTGGGAGGGCTCTTCCAGAGCGTGTCCGGCCGGGCGGCGGCGGGCACCGCGACCGGTGTCGCGCGGGGCTTCGCGGTGGCGGTGGTGGTGCAGGCCGGCCTCGCGCTCGCGTTCGCGGCGCTCGCGACCCGCATCGCCCGCGCGGACCGGGAGGCGTAGCGGGACGCACCGCCCCACGATCGAGGCATGACCCGTTTCGGCTACACCCTCATGACCGAGCAGTCCGGTCCCAAGGAGCTCGTGCGCTACGCGCAGGCCGCGGAGGACGTGGGCTTCGACTTCGAGGTGTCGAGCGACCACTCGTTCCCGTGGCTCGACACCCAGGGCCACGCGCCGTACGCGTGGACGTTGCTCGGCGCGGTCGCGCAGGTGACGTCGCGCGTCGACCTCATGACGTACGTGACGTGCCCGACCGTGCGCTACCACCCGGCCGTCGTCGCGCAGAAGGCCGCGACCCTCGGCGTGCTGTCCGACGGCCGGTTCACCCTCGGTCTGGGCGCGGGCGAGAACCTCAACGAGCACGTCGTGGGGGAGCGCTGGCCAGCGGTCGGGGAGCGGCACGACCTGCTCGCCGAGGCGCTCGAGATCGTCCGCCAGCTCCTGGCGGGCGGGACCGTCACCTGGGAGGGCGAGCACTTCCGCGTCGACTCGGCGCGCGTGTGGGACCTGCCGGACGACCCCGTCGAGGTCGCGGTGGCCGTCTCGGGCGACGCGTCGGTCCAGCGGTTCGCGCCGCTGGCCGACCACCTCGTCGCGACCGAGCCCGACGGCGACCTCGTGTCCTCGTGGAACGACGAGCGCGCGTCCCTGGGGCTCGCCCCCACCCGCGCGATCGGCCAGATCCCGATCTGCTGGGACACCGACCGGGACCGGGCCGTCGCGCGGGCGCACGAGCAGTTCCGCTGGTTCGGGCTCGGCTGGCCCGTCAACTCCAACCTGCCCACCACGGAGGCCTTCCGGTCCGCGAGCCAGTTCGTCCGGCCCGACGACGTGGCCGCCTCGATCCCGTGCGGTCCGGACCTCGACGCGATCGTCGAGGCCGTGTCCGCCTACGGGCAGGCGGGGTTCACGGACGTCGCGCTCGTGCAGATCGGCGACGAGGGCCAGCAGGAGTTCCTGGACCAGGCCGCCGCGCCGCTCCTCGACCGGCTGCGCGCCGCGGAGGCCTGACGACCGGGACGGCCACGACGCCCGGCCGGGCGGTCAGGCGTCCGCGTCGTCGTGCGGCGTGCCCTCGTCCCCGGTGCTCCGGGGGTTGAGGCTGTCGGGATCGGCGTCGGGGTCGCCCGTCCCGCCCGCGGAGCCACCCTGGGCCTGCGACCCGGTGCGGGGGTTGAGGGACTCGGGATCGGCGTCCGGGTCCTGCGCGGGGTCGTAGTCCTCGCGGTCGTCGTCGGTCGGGCGGGTCTCGTCGTTCGTGCTCATGGTCGTCTCCGCGTTCGCGCGACGCCGTCCGCTCCTCGACCGGCAGGACGGCGCTCGGCGTCGTCCTCCACCACGCTGGCACGGGCCGGGGGTGGTCGCAACGCCGACGCTGCCACGGCCCTCGGGCGCGTGACGGTGCGAGCGTGCGCCACCAGGCGCACGGTGGACGAGGGGCCGCGCGGGGCGGCCGGGGAAGGAGGTCGCCGTGGACGCGACCGGGACGGGTGCGCCGGCGCCCGGGGTGCTGTTCGACGTCGACGGCACGCTCGTCGACTCCAACTACCTGCAGGTCGCGGCCTGGCTGCGCGCGGTGCAGTCGGTCGGGCTCGACGCGCCGGCGTGGCGGCTGCACCGCGCGCTCGGACGGACGGGCCACGAGCTCGTCAAGGACGTCCTCGGCGAGGCCGGGATCGCGCGGTTCGACGAGATCTCGGCCGTGCACGCGGACGAGGTCGACGCGACGGCGGACCGGCTCCGGCGCACGCGCGGCGCCGCCGAGCTCGTCCGGGCAGTGGCCGCGCGCGGGGCCCGCACGGTCCTCGCGACGTCCGCGTCCCCCGACAGCCTCGAGGCACTGCGCCGCGTGCTCGAACTCGACGACGTCCTCGCGGCCGTGACGTCCGCGGACGACGTCGAGCGCTCCAAGCCCCATCCCGAGCCGGTGCGGACCGCGCTGGAGGCGGGCGGCGTCGACCCGGAGCGTGCGGTGTTCGTGGGCGACAGCGTGTGGGACGTGCACGCGGCGGCCCGCGCGGGCCTGCCGTGCGTCGCGCTGCGCTGCGGAGGCGTGGGCGAGGCCGACCTGCGCGAGGCGGGTGCGGTCGAGGTCTACGACGACCCCGCGGACCTGCTCGACCACCTCGAGGACAGCGCGCTGCGCCGGGCCCTCTGAGGCGCGCTCAGCACGGTTCGACGTCGACCAGCAGCGCCCGGTGGTCGGAGATACCCGTGTCCACGGACCGCCCTGGTTCCGCCGCGCACAGCCCGCCCGCCGTGAGGATGTGGTCGAGCTGCTCGGTGGGGTCGACCACGGGGAAGGTCGGCGCGTGGACGAGCGGCGTCCAGCCGGTCGCGCGCGCCGGGCGGTCGCCCGCCGTGTTGAGGTCGCCGAGGACGACGAGCGGTCCCGCGACGTCGCGCAGCTCGCGGGCGAGGCGGCGCAGCTGGGCGCGGTTGCGGACCGGCACGAAGCTCAGGTGGGTCGCGGCCACCGTGACCGGCCCGCCGGGGGCGTCGAGCTCGGCCACGAGCGCCGCCCGCGGTTCGTCGTGCACGAGCGTGGGCCACCGGTGGCCCTTGAACCGTACGGGGACCCGCCGGCGGGGCTCGGGCAGCCGGATCTGGCGCCAGCGGCGGACCGGGAGCCGGCTGAGCAGCGCGATGCCGTAGGTGGCGGTGTCGGGCTGCAGGTCGCCGGTCGCGGCGGTCCAGACGCCGGGCTCGCCGGCGAGCGTGGCGGCGAAGCGCTGGTCGACGGCGCCCATGGCCTCGGCGGCGAGAGCGGTGAGGTCGGAGCCGTGCGAGCGCGGCTGATCGCGGTCCACCTCCTGGAGGGCCAGCACGTCCGCGTCGAGGCCGGCGACGGCGGCCGCGAACCGGCCCAGGTCGACCTCGCCGTGAGGCCCCTGGCGGCCGTGGAGGATGTTGAAGGTGGCGAGGCGCACCGTCCGATCCTCGCAAGCCTCCCGCTCCCGCGCCCGCGCTGCGTCGAGCGGACGCCCGTCGGCGTGCGGAGGCCCGCCGGACGCCCTACCGTCGCAGCCTGGCAGGGACCGACCAGCGAGAGGTGCGCATGACCCACGACGACGACACCGGTGCCCCGGCCGCCCCGCGTGGCTCCGGTGCCTCCGGGAGCGGCGGCTCCGGGAGCCCCGACGGCTCGGCGTTGCGCGAGGCGCTCAAGGCCGCGGGCGTCGCGCTCAAGCAGGCGGAGGTGCCGTTCGCGCTGTGCGGTGGCTTCGCGGCCTGGGTCCGCGGTGCGCCCGAGCCGTCGCACGACGTGGACTTCGTCGTGCCGCCCGAGCACGCCGACGCGGCGCGCGCAGCCCTGGCCGGAGCGGGCTTCGACGTGCGGCAGCCGCCGGAGGACTGGCTGTTCAAGGCGTTCCGCGGCGACGCCATGGTCGACGTGATCATGCGCCTGTCGGGCGGCGACGTCACGGCCGCCGACCTCGCGCGCACCGACGACCTCGACGTCCTGTCGGTCCGGCTCCCGGTGCTGCCCGCGACCGACCTGCTGGTCTCGCGCCTGACCCCGCTGAACGAGCACTACTGCGACCTCGCGCCCCAGCTCGAGGTGTCGCGTGCGCTCCGCGAGCAGGTCGACTGGGCCGAGGTGGCGCAGCGCACCGCCGCCAACCCGTTCGCGCGGGCGTTCCTGTTCCTGCTCGCGGAGCTCGGCGTCGCCGACCCGGGCCTGCCCGTGCCTCGGACCGACCGGCCGGCGACCGCCTCGGCGTGACGTCCGTCAGGCCGCGGGACGGTCGGGGACGCCCTCGACGAAGACCAGGTGGCCGCCCAGGTACGCGCCGCCGCTCGCGGCCGCCGTGCCGGCGAGGCCGAGCAGGACGCCGCGCGCGTGGTGCCCGCGCCGCCGGGCGAGCCACGAGCCCGTGAGCAGGGCCGCGCCCGCGCTGTTGAGCGCCGCGTGGACGGCACCGGCGCCCCTGGCCCTGCCGTCCGTGGTGCGCCAGTCCGCGAGGCCGGCGAGGGCCGTGGGCGCCACGGCGAGCAGACCGAGCCCGATCAACCGCTGCGCGGCGCGCTCGTGGCGCCGACCCGACAGGTCGAGCACGACGGCGGACGTCCACAGCCCGATCGGGACGTCGCTCATCGCGGGGTGCAGCGGGTGCCCGAGCGGGCGGCCGCGCAGGAGGTCGTCGAGTGCGCCGCCGCGCGGCACGAGGTCCGCGAGCTTCTGGAGCGGGCCGGTCAGGCGCCCCGCGAGGGGCGACGCCGCGGCGGCCTCGGCGAGCCGCGTCGGCAGGGGAGTGCTGGCGGTGGGAGAGGACATGGCGGACCCCGATCGTCGGTCGCGCGGGCCGCTCCCTGACCCGCCTCCGACGCTAGTCGCCCGGGCGCCGTTGCGCCCGCTGCGCCGGCCGACGCGTCAGGAGGCGGCCCCGACGGCTGGGGTCGCGACCCTCATGACGAGGATCGCACCCACGATCTCCTGCTCACCGCGCCGCAGCGCGCTGGCCGTCACCTCGAGCTCGATCGACCGGCCGCGCCGGTTGACCGCGCCGAGGTGCGCGGACGAGTCCTGCGTCGAGCCCACGAGCTGCTCGCGCACGAGCGGGACGAGCTGCTCGACGGGCAGACCGATGTCGAGGTCGGTGAGGGCCCGGCCGATGACGTCGTCCTCGCGCACGCCCCACAGGTCGGTGGACCGCTCGTTCCACGCCAGCACCCGCAGCCGGGCGTCGAGCACGAGGACGCCCGGTCGGACGCGCGAGAACGCCGGCTCCACGACCGCGTCGGGGGCGCGCGACCAGAGCCCTGGGGCGCCTGCCTCGCCGGCCGTAACGGCGAGGCCCCGCGCCCCGAGGTGTCGGTGCGTCCCGAGGCAGGGCTCGTCCACCGGCGGCCCGTCCGGTCCGTCGTCGCCGACGATGAACCACCCGCCGTCCCAGGCGAGGGTCCGGACGCGCGGTCTCACGTCGTCACCGCTTCGTCGCGTGCCCGCGGGTCGTACCGTCCGTGGACGTGCGGTCGCTGGTCGCGACCTGGAAGGACACGTCGTCGCGCTGAGCGCGGCGGGACGCCGCGCGGACGACCCCCTCGCCGGCCTCGCTCAGGTAGGTGGCCGCCCGTAGGTCGAGCGTGAGCTCACCCTCGGCCCGCGCGCGGGGCCACGCCTCCGCGACCTTCCGAGCCAGCCGGTGGGCCGCCGGGACGTCGACGGCTCCGACGACCGTGACGGTCAGCGGCGGCCCGTCGAGGGTCTCGACGCTCGCGCCCTGCGGCGCCTCCGCGCCCTGCAGTGCCACCGCGTCGTGCTCGACCGGCACGTCGCCGTCGAGCGCGCCCGCGAGCGACCCCGCGACCGCGGAGCGCGCGGCGGGGCTCAGCCCCTCGTCGCGGGCGAGCTCGCCGGCGACGTGCCGAGCGAGCGTCGCGAGGGGGACGTTGACCTGCTGCGAGCGCCACCGCAGCAGCTCGAACGCGTCGTGGTCGTCGAGCCCGTAGAGCACCATGAGCATGCCCTTGGCGTGGTCGACGGCGGCGTGCGAGACGACGGCGCGACCGAGCTCGGCCGACACGGCGCGCTCGCGCAGCGCGGACTCCTCCTCGGTCGTGTCGATGACGAACCCGGTGAGGGTCGGGTGGCCGCCCGCGCCCGTCTGCCACCGCCCGGTGACGGTGAGCCGCCCGGACGCCCCGTCGTCGTCGGCCGGCTCGCGCGACCCGCGGACGGCGAACGACTCCGTCATGGGCTCGGCCCCGGAGAGCGCGCGCTCGAGGTGGTCGCGGTCCTCGCCCGCGGCGAGCGCGAGCAGGGGTCCCGGCCCCGGCGGGACGTCGGGGTCGATCCCGAGCACGTCGTACATGGACGCGGGCCAGGTCCAGCTCTCGGGCGTGGCCGCGTAGCGACCGGCCGCCCTTCGTTCGTGCGTCGTCACGGCGCCTCCTGTCGGCCGTGCCCGTGCGGGCCGCACCTCTCGACCCGTGCATCCCTCGCGGGGCGCTCCCTCGACCCTACGTCTCCCGTGGCCCCGCGGCCACGGCCCTCAGGCCGGTCCGCCGGTCGTCTGCAGGGCGCGCGCCACCTTGTCGGCGGCCTCGACCTCTTCGCGCAGGTTGGCCGCCAGGAGGTCGGCGACGTCGTGCCGGCCGCAGGACTCGGCGAGCGCGACGAGCCCGGTGTAGGTGCCGATCTCGAGGTGCTCGGTCTCGAGCGCCGCGGAGAGCGCGACGGTGTCCTGCAACGCGGTGTCCGTCTTGCGGAGCAGGGAGTGCGCCTCCTTCGCGAGCCCCGCCGTCGTGGGCGACGGCGACTCGTCGCCGGGCTTGCCGGCGAGCTCGAGGCAGCGCTCGACGTTCTTGATCTGGCGCCGGGTCTCCTCCGCGTGCTCGGTGAACACCGTGCGCAGGTCCTCGGTGCTGACGATGCGCCCGAGCTCCTCGAGCATGTCGAGCGAGTCGTGCTCGCCGGACAGCAACGACGCGAGGCGGTACGCGAGCAGTTCTTCGGGGGTGGTGAGGTTCTCGAACATCATGGCGTCCTTCGTGCGGACCGGGCCGCCGACGGCATGACGACCCTTCGACCTTGCAGCCGGGTCCGGACCCACGCAAGCCCGGGCGGGGTGCCCGTCCGGGTGCGAGCGCCACCGGCCGGCGCGACGGTGGCAGGGGTTGCGGAGGGCGACCGGGCGACGGCGGTGCGGACGGTGAGGACGGATGGCGGCTGGGCCCGCTGAGGACGACGTGCTCGTGCTGCGCGCGCTCGGCCTCGGGGACGCGCTCGTGTCGGTCCCCGCGCTGCGCGGGCTGCGCCGCGCCTGGCCGGGTCGCCGCCTCGTCCTGGCCGGGCCGCCGTCGGTCGGCCCGTGGCTCGCGGGGCTCGGTCTCGTCGACGCCGTCGTGCCCGCGCGCGGCCTGGCGCCGCTGCCGCCGCACGCCCGCGGTGACGGACGGCACGTCGCGGTGAACCTGCACGGCCGCGGTCCGGAGAGCCACCGCGCGCTCCTCGCGACGCGGCCGGCCCGCCTGGTGGCGTTCGGGGCGCCCGGGCTGCACGAGGGACCGCCATGGGACCCCGAGGAGCACGAGGTCGACCGGTGGTGCCGGCTCGTCCGGTCGGCCGGGGGGAGCTGCGACCGCGGCGACCTGCTGCTCGCCCCGCGGGTCGCGCGCGGCGACCACGTCGTCGTCCACCCGGGCGCTGCGGGCGCCGACCGTCGGTGGCCCGTCTCGCGGTTCGCGGTCGTGGTCGGCGCGCTCGCGCGGGCGGGGAGGACCGTCGTCGTGACCGGCTCGCCGGGTGAGCGCGCGCGGTGCGCTCGTGTGGTCCGGGGAGCCGGACCGGGCGCCGCGGGCCGGGTCGTGGACCGCTCCGGCGCGCTCGACGTCGGTGCGCTGGCCGACGTCGTCGGTTCGGCCGCGCTGCTGGTGAGCGGCGATACGGGAGTGGCGCACCTCGCGACCGCGTTCCGTACGCCGTCGGTGACGCTGTTCGCCCGGACCCCGCCGCGCCTGTGGGGCCCGTGCGTCGACCTCGAGCGGCACCGGGTGCTGTGGCACGGGGCGGACGAGGGCGACGGCGCGCG
Organism: Luteimicrobium sp. NPDC057192; assembly: GCF_042670205.1. Classification (NCBI taxonomy): domain Bacteria; kingdom Bacillati; phylum Actinomycetota; class Actinomycetes; order Micrococcales; genus Luteimicrobium; species Luteimicrobium sp. NPDC057192. The sequence continues at coordinate 118,353 of NZ_JBHUWD010000002.1, forward strand.
CCCGCGGGCCGAGGGGGCGCCCGGCCCCGACCCCCTCCTGCTGGAGATCACCGCCGAGGAGGCGCTGGCCGCGGCCGCGGGCCTCCTCGAGCGCCCCCCCAGGTGGCGCTCCCGGTGACGCGGAGAGCCGGTTCCGCCTGCGGGGGACCGGGCGGAGCGTAGGGTGAAGAGATCCACGGTGACGGACCGCTCGAGCCAGCGGTGGCCCTGCGCCCGAGGGAAGGACCGACATGGTCCGAACGATCCTGCGTGGCAGCTTCCGGCTCGAGGGCTCTGACGCCTGGTGGTCCGACGAGGTCTATCTCATGCTCGGCCTGGCGCCGGGCGACGTCCGGCCGTCGCTGGACGTCCTGCTCCGCCACGTCGACCCGGCGTGGCACGAACGGCTGCGCGGCGACCTCGCCGCCTGCGCGGACGGGGACGGCGCCGTCGTCGGCGGGCTCTACCCCGTGCGTGACCTCACCGGGCGGCGGCGGTACGTCGCCCTCGCCGCGGTGGGCGCGCCCGAGGCCGGTGTCTCCGGTGACGTGGCCGACGTCACGGAGAGCATCGAGGGCGACGTCGCCGACGAGGTGAACGCGAGGCTCGCGGACGCGGTGCGCGACCAGGCCGCGCTGGAGCAGGCGCTCGGCGTGCTCGCGCTGGTCCAGGGCGTCGACCGCCGGACCGCCTTCGCCATGCTGCGCTGGAGCGCCGACCGCCGGGGGCTCGCCGTCGCGACCGCCGCCCGGCGGCTCGTGGCCGCGGCCGGCCGCGTGCGGCTCCCCGAGCCGGAGCGGGCGCGCCTCGACGCCCTCGTCGACGCGGCGACCCGGCGGCCGGGAACGCCCGCCGCGGTGCGGCCTGCGGCCCGGAGCCTGGCCGCCGTGAGCTAGCGCCCCGCCTCAGCGCCCCGGCCGCAGCGGCGGGCTGTCGAGCCCCTCGCTGCGCGCCAGGCCGCCGAGGAGCCCGGCGAGGGACTCGCGGGCACCGTGCCGCGGCGACCACCCGAGCACGTCGCGCGCCCGCGCGGTGTCCATCACCGGGGCGCTCATCGCCATGTCGAGCCAGCCCGGGTCGGTCGGGACCGCGCGGGCGCGCCACGCGAGGGCCAGCACCCGGCGCAGCAGGGCGGGCGGCAGGCCGAGCGCACGTCCGTGGTCGAGGAGCTCCGCGACGTCGCGCCCGGTCAGGACGCCGTCGCCCGCGACGTTGAACGGTCCCCGCGCGCGCGTCGGGCGCAGGACCGCGCGCAGGTACGCCTGGGCGAGGTCGTCGGCGTGCACGGCCTGGAACCGCAGGCCGGCGGGGAGCGGCACGACGGGCAGCACCCGGGCGCCCGCCGCCCACCGGGGGACGAGGGGGCCGAGGAAGTAGCGGCCGACCTCCGCGCCCGCGTCCGGCTGGAACACGAGCGACGGCCGCACCCGGGTGACGACGACGTCCGGGTGCCGGGCCTCGAACCGGTCGAGGACCCGCTCCTGTGCCGCCTTGTCGACGCTGTAGTGCGAGGTGGGCACCCCGCCCGTGGGCCAGGTCTCGTCGTGCGGACGGTCGTCCGGGGCGGGGGAGTAGGCGCCCACCGACGACGCGACGACGAGGTGCGGCACCCCGGCGCGGGCCGCCGCGGCGGCGACGCGCGCCGTGCCGTCCACGTTGGTCCGGCGCAGCAGGGTGCGGTCCCGGTTGGGCTGGATCAGCCACGCGAGGTGGACGACGGCGTCGGCCCCGGCGAGCGCGTCGTCCAGCGCGTCCGTCGCCGCGCCCCGCGCGGACACCGTGACGGGGGACGTCCCCACGTCGTGCTCGACCCAGCGGGCGCCGCGGTACGGCTCTGCCTGCTCGTCCGGGCGCCGGCGCGCGACGCCGACGACCTCGTCCACGGCGGGCTCGGCCGTCAGCGCCCGCAGGAGTGCCGTGCCCACGTTGCCGGTGGCGCCGACCACCACGACCTTCACGACGGCGCCCCCTCGGACGGCGCCCGACGGGCGGGGAGCGCCGGGTCGAGCACGACCTTGATGCAGCCGTCGGTCTTGCCGCGGAACATCCGGTAGGCGTCCGGCGCGCCCTCGAGCGGGAGCCGGTGGGTGCGCAGGTCGAGGAGCCCGAGCGGGTCGGCCTCGTCGGCGGCCAGCGGCAGGACGGCGTCGGTCCAGCGCCGGACGTTCGCCTGGCCCATCCGGACCGTGACCTGCTTGTCGAACAGGTCGAGCATGGGCAGCGGGTCCGCGGCGCCCCCGTAGACGCCCGAGACGGACAGGGTGCCGCCCCGGCGGACCACGTCGATCGCCGCGCGCAGCGCCGCGAGCCGGTCGATGCCGGCGGTCTGGATGAGCGGCCGGCCCACCGCGCCCGGCAGGCGCGCGGCGCCGCGCTGGAGGGTGGCGGCGACGGGCGAGCCGTGCGCCTCCATCCCGACGGCGTCGATCACCGAGTCCGCCCCGCGCCCCTCGGTGAGGTCCCGGACGGCGTCCGCGACGTCGTCCACGACGCGGAGGTCGAGGGTCAGGGCGCCGTGGCGCCGCGCCATCGCGAGGCGCTCGTCGACCAGGTCGACCCCGACGACCCGCCCGGCTCCCCGGTGCGCCGCGACGCGCGCGGCGAGCTGCCCGACGGGCCCGAGCCCGAGGACCACGACGGTCCCGCCGTCCGGCACGTCCGCGTAGTCGACCGCCTGCCACGCCGTCGGCAGCACGTCGGACAGGTAGAGGTAGCGCTCGTCGGGCGAGCCGTCGTCGGGCACGCGGATCGGGCCGTACTGGGCCTGCGGGACACGGAGGTACTGCGCCTGCCCGCCGGGCACGCTGCCGTACAGGGACGTGTAGCCGAACAGCGCTCCACCCTTGCCGTGCGCGCGGACCTGTGTGGTCTCGCACTGGCTCTGCAGCCCGCGGCGGCACATCCAGCACGTGCCGCACGCGATGTTGAAGGGGACGACGACCCGGTCGCCGGGCCGCAGGGCGCCGGCCTCCGGGCCGACCTCCTCGACGACGCCCATCGCCTCGTGCCCGAGCACGTCGCCCGGGGACAGGTACGCGGCCAGCACCTCGTACAGGTGCAGGTCGGACCCGCAGATCGCCGTCGAGGTGACCCGGACCACCGCGTCGGTGGGCTCCTCGATCCGCGGGTCGGGGACGTCCTCGACCCGGACGTCCTCGACGCCGTGCCAGGTGAGCGCTCGCATGTCGTGTCCTCTCGGAGGGGGTGCCGCGCACCACCGGGCCGACGCGCTCCTCGATCGGTCCCTGCCACTGTCCGGCCGGTGGGCGCCGCACGCATCCGGGGAATGCGCCGGGCCGCCGCGCTCGTTGCGCGAGACATGCGTGCCATCACCTACGACCGCCACGGCGGCGCCGACGTCCTGCAGCTCACCGACCAGCCCGTCCCGCCCGTCGGGCCCGACGCCGTGCTCGTCCGGGTCCACGCCGCGGCCGTGAACCCGGTGGACCTGTACGTGCGCGCGGGTGGGCTCGACGCCCTCATGGACGTCCAGTTCCCCGTCGTGCCGGGCTGGGACGTCGCGGGCGTCGTCGAGCAGGTCGGCCTGGACGTGCCCGAGCTCGAGGTCGGCGACGAGGTGTTCGGGTACGTGCGCAAGGACTGGGTGCACGGCGGGACGTTCGCGGAGTACGTCGCGGCGCCCGTGCGGACGCTGGCCCGCAAGCCCTCGTCGCTGAGCTTCGAGGAGGCCGCCGGGGTGCCGCTCGCGGGCCTCACCGCCTACCAGACGATCGTGCGCTCGGGGCTGCGCGCCGGGCAGACGGTGCTCGTGCACGGGGCGTCCGGCGGGGTCGGCTCGTTCGCGGTGCAGATCGCGCGCTCCCTCGGGGCGCGGGTGGTTGGCACGGCCTCGGAGCGCAACCACGACTACCTCCGTTCGCTCGGCGCCGAGCCGGTCGCCCACGGCGAGGGCCTCGTCCGGCGGGTCCGGGACCTCGTGCCGGACGGCGTCGACGTCGTCCTCGACTACGCCGGGCACGGGCTGGTGGCCGAGGCGCCGCAGCTCCTCGCCGCGGGCGGCGTGCCGGTCTCGATCGTCGACGCGTCCGTCCGCGAGCTCCCGGGGGGCGTCTACGCGTGGGTGCGGCCGTCGTCGTCCGACCTCGCCGAGCTGGCGCGCCTCGCCGACGACGGCGCGCTCACCGTGCACGTGGACCGGGTGCTCGAGCTCGAGGACGCGGCCGAGGCCCACCGGCTCGTCGAGCAGGGCGGCGGTCGCGGCAAGGTCGTCGTGCGCGTGAGATGACCCACACCGCCTTTTCGTCATACGGGGCTTGCGTAAAGGTCCGGAGGTTCGGTTAGGCTCCCCTTCGTGAGCCAACCCTTACCTCCGGCCGACGCTGCCGTCCCGGCGCTCGCAGGCACCGGCCTCGAGCTCGCCTACGACGGCCGCGTCGTCGTGCACGGCGCCGGCCTGACCCTCCGCCGCGGCGAGGTCACCGTGCTCGTCGGGCCGAACGGCTCCGGCAAGTCGACGCTCCTGCGCTCGCTCGCGCGCCTGCACGCACCCGTGAGCGGCAGCGTGACCCTCGCCGCCGAGGACGCCGCCGCCACACCGGGAGGGGCCACGCTCGACGCGCTCGCCCTGCACCCCAAGGACTTCGCGCGCCGCGTGACCCTCCTGTCCCAGTCGCGGCCGACGCCGGCCGGCGTCAGCGTGCGCGACGTCGTCGCCTACGGTCGCCACCCCTACCGCGGCCGGTTCGGCGCGGGCGACGCGGACGGCAAGGAGGTCGTCGAGCGGGCCATGGGCCTCACGGGCGTCGCCGCGATGGCCGCCCGCCCCGTCGACGAGCTGTCCGGCGGCGAGCTGCAGCGCGTCTGGCTCGCGACCTGCCTCGCGCAGGACACGGGCGTCGTCCTCCTCGACGAGCCCACCACGTACCTCGACCTGCGCTACCAGGTCGAGACCCTCGACCTCGTCCGCGACCTCGCCGACCTCCACGGCGTCGCCGTCGGCGTCGTGCTGCACGACCTCGACCAGGCTGCCGCGGTCGCGGACCGCGTCGTGCTCCTGCAGGCCGGCGTCGTCCGCGCCGACGGCGCGCCCGCCGACGTGCTGCGCGGCGACCTGCTCACCGAGGTCTACGGGCTCCGCATCGACGTCCACGTCGACGACGGCGGCCGCGTGCGCACCCAGCCCGTCGGACGCCACACCGCGCGGCACGTCCGCCCCGAACCCGCCCCCGCCTGACGGCCCCACCGTCCCTCGCCGCCGCCCGTCCCCGCGGGCACCCGTCCCACCACCACGACCAAAGGACCACCGTGTCTTCGACCAGCCCCGCCCGCCGCCGCGTCCTCGCGGCCGCCGCCACCGCGTCCGCGACGCTCGTCGCGCTCGCCCTCGCCGCGTGCGGCACCACGGAGGACCCGGCCGCCGCCGACGCGTCCCCGACCGTCGCCGCGACCAGCAGCGGTCCCGTCGACGTCACCGACGAGCGCGGCACCGTGCACCTCGACGCGCCCGCCGCGAAGGTCGTCTCGCTCGAGTGGGGCCTCACGGAGAACCTCGTGGCCCTCGGCGTGAAGCCCGTCGGCGAGGCCGACGTCAAGGGCTACAACACGTGGGACACCTCGGCCCCGATCGACGCCTCGACGCCCGACGTCGGGACGCGCGGCGAGCCCAGCCTCGACGCGATCGTCGCGCTCCACCCCGACCTCGTCGTCACCACCACCGACCTGCCCGAGAACGTCATCAAGCAGATCGCCGCGAAGGTCCCGGTGCTCGCGCTGCGCGGCTCCGACGGGTCCGACCCGATCGGCTACATGCGCCGCACCGTGACGACGCTCGCCGAGGTCACCGGCACGCAGGCCCAGGGCGAGAAGGTCCTGGCCGAATTCGACGCCAAGGTCGACGCCGCCAAGGCGGACCTCGAGAAGGCCGGCAAGACGGGCGCCCCGTTCGCCATGGCCGACGGCTGGGTCGACAACGGCACCGTGTCCGTCCGCATGTACACCCCGGGGTCGTTCTTCGGGGGCATCGGCGCCGAGCTCGGCCTGAAGAACCAGTGGACCACCGGCGGCGACAAGGACTACGGCCTCGCCACCACCGACGTCGAGGGCCTGACCACGATCACCGACGCGGACACCACGTTCGTGTACGCCGCGAGCGACTCCGAGGCCGACCCGTTCGCCGACGGCCTCAAGGACAACAAGGTCTGGAAGCAGCTCCCGTTCGTCGAGGCCGGCCACGTCGTGCGCATCCCCGACGGCATCTGGATGTTCGGCGGCCCGCTGTCGGCCGAGCGGTACGTCGACGCCGTCGTCGACGCCCTGAGCTGAGCGCCCGGCCGTGACGACGCTCGAGCGCCCGCCGGGTCCCGGCCGCACGGCGACCGCACCTGCCGCCGGCCCGGTCGGGGCAGGCGGGCGCTCGCGCGTCCTCGGGGTCGCCGGCGTGTTCGCCGCCGGGGTCCTCCTGCTCGCCGTCCTGTCGGTGTGGCACCTCACGCAGGGCACCGCGCACCTCGGCGTGAGCGAGCTGCTCCGCGCGGTGTGGCCGTGGGCATCGGGTGGAGGGGCCGCGGCAGACACGAGAGACACCGCGGTCGCCGTCCTCGTCTCCAGCCGCGTGCCGCGCCTGCTGGCCGGCCTGCTCGTCGGGCTCGCGCTCGGCGTCGCGGGCACGGTCCTGCAGTCCGTGGCGCGCAACCCGCTCGCCTCGCCCGACACGCTCGCCGTCAACGCCGGCGCATACGTCGCCGTCGTCGCGGTCGCCGCGTTCGGGATCTCGCTGCCGTTCTTCGCGAACGGGCTCGTCGCGTTCGTCGGCGGCCTCGCGGCCTCGGGGCTCGTCCTGGCGGTCGCGCGGGGCGGCGCCACCGGGCCCACCCGGCTCGTGCTCGCGGGCTCGGCCGTCGCGCTCGCGCTCTCGTCGCTCACGACCGTCCTGCTCATGCTGTTCCAGGAGCGGACCACGGGGCTGTTCGCGTGGGGCGCCGGGACCACCGTCCAGTCCGGCACCCACCAGGTCGCGCTCGCCGCGCCGATCGTCGGCATCGGCGTCGCCGCCACGCTCGTCCTCGCGCACCGGCTCGACGTCCTCGGTCTCGGCGACGACACCGCGACCGTCCTCGGCGTCGACGTGCGCCGCACGCGCGTCGTCGCGATCGTCCTCGCGGTGCTCCTCGCCGCCGCGGCCGTGACCGTCACCGGGCCGATGGGCTTCGTGGGGCTCGGCGCCCCCGTGGTCGCGCGGCTCGTCGCCCGCCACGTCCCGGGCCTCGGCCGTCACCTGCTGCTCCTGCCGTTCGCGGGCCTCGTCGGGGCGATCGTCGTCGTGGCCGCGGACGTCGTCCTGCGGCTCGTCGTGCCCGCGTCCGTGTCCATCGTCGTGCCGACGGGCGTCGTGACCACCCTGTTCGGCGCCAGCCTGCTCGTCTGGCTGGCGCGGCGCGTCCGCGACGGCGGCCCTGCGGCGGCCACCGCCGCCCGCGGCGCCGGGGGAGCGGTCCGCTCGCGGGCCTGGGTCGTCGGCGTCGTCGTCGTCCTGGTCGTCGCCCTCGTGGCCGCGTTCGTCGCGGCCCTCCTGCTCGGCGACCGGGTCGTGCTCCTCGGTGACGTCACGAACTGGGCCCGCGGGCTCGCGGGCGACGAGGTGACGTTCGTCCTGCAGCAACGGTGGCCGCGCGTCCTCGCCGCGCTCCTCGGCGGCGGCGCCCTGGCGCTCGCGGGCGCGATCGTGCAGGCCGTGTGCCGCAACCCGCTCGCCGAGCCCAGCCTGCTCGGCGTGACCCCCGGCGCGAGCGTCGGCGCGGTCGCCGTGGTCCTGCTGGTGCCCGGCGTCGGCATCTGGCCGGTCATGGGGGCCGCCACGATCGCGGCGCTCGCGACGTTCGCGCTCGTCTACCGGCTCGCGGCGGGCCGGCGGGCCGGCGCCGGCGGGGGACGCGGGCTGTCGTCGGACCGGCTCGTCCTCATCGGCGTGGGCGTGAGCGCCGCCGCCGGCGCGATCACGACGCTCATCGTCCTGGGCGCGTCCCCGTGGAACACGAGCCTCGCGCTGACCTGGCTCTCCGGCTCGACCTACGGCCGCACGCTCGACCAGCTCGTGCCCGTCGCGCTCTGCCTCCTGGTCGGCCTGCCGCTCGCGCTCGCGGGCGCCCGCAGCCTCGACCTCGTGGCGCTCGACGAGGACGTGCCGCGCGTGCTGGGCGTGTCGCTGAACCGGTTCCGGCTGGGCTATCTCGTGCTCGCCGCCGTCCTCACGGCAGCCGCGGCCTGCGCGGTCGGAGCGCTCGGCTTCGTCGGGCTCGTCGCCCCGCACGCCGCCCGCGCGCTCGTCGGGGCGCGGCACCGGCTCGTCCTGCCGGTCGCGGTCGGGCTGGGTGCGCTGCTCGTCAGCGTCGCCGACACGATCGGTCGGACCGTCGTCGCGCCCGCGCAGATCGCCGCGGGTCTCGTGACCGCGCTGGTGGGCGCGCCGTACTTCGTCTGGCTCCTCTGGCGCAGCCGGGGAGCGCACTGAGTGTCGACGCCCTGGGTGTGACTCGACCCACACCCGATTTTCGCACCGACCGTCTTGCGTAATAGCAGACCTGACAGGTTAGGCTCACCTACATGACCCAGGAGCACACCGTGGCGACGACCGACGAGGGCACCGCCCGATGAGCGTCGACACCGCCACCCGCCCCGACGTCGCAGCGGACGACGCGCCCGACGCCCCGGTGTCGCCCTGGCGCTTCTACGACGTCACCGTGGCCCGGGCCGAGCGGATCAGCCCGACCTTCCTGCGCGTCACGTTCGTCGGCGAAGGCCTCGACGACTTCGCCTCCGGCGGCCTCGACCAGCGCGTCAAGCTCGTCCTCCCGGCGCCCGCGAGCGGCTACGCCCGCCTGCCCCGCGGCGGCGACTGGTTCGGCGTCTGGCGTGCGCAGCCCGACGAGCACCGCTGCGTCCTGCGGACCTACACCGTCCGCTCCGTGCGCCGCGGCATCCCTGGCCTGCCCGCCGAGGTCGACGTCGACTTCGCGCTCCACGGCGAGACGGGCCCCGCCGCGCGCTGGGCGCTCGCCGCCCGCCCCGGCGACCAGGTCGTCCTCATGGGTCCCGACGGTCGCCACGGCGGCCCCTACGGCGGCATCGAGTTCACGCCGGGCGCGGGTGCCGACACGTTCCTCGTGGTCGGCGACGAGACCGCCACCCCTGCCGTCTCCGCGATCCTCGAGCACCTCGCGACCCGCGTCGCGGACGGCCACGCCGTGCGTGGCGAGGTCCTCCTCGAGGTGCCCTGCGCCGACGACGTCCTCGACCTCGTCGTCCCGCCGGGCGTCACGCTGACCTGGGTCGTGCGCGACGGCGCCGAGCACGGCGAGCGCCTCGTCCCGCTCGTGCACGCGGCGTCCGCGCGGATCCTCGCGGGCTGCGCGGGCACGGGCGAGGAGCTGCCCGAGGTCGACATCGACGCCGAGCTCCTGTGGGAGGTCCCCGTCGACGACGCGGGCGCGCCCCTCGCGCCGACCGCCCCGCTGTACGCGTGGCTCGCCGGCGAGGCGTCCGTGATCCGCACGCTGCGGCGCCACCTCGTCCGCGACTGCGGGATCGACCGCAAGTCCGTCGCGTTCATGGGCTACTGGAGGCAGGGCCGCCCCGAGATGTGAGGGCTCCCACCCTCCGCCGAGCACGGGATCGTCGCCCGTCTGGGGGACCTGACGGGCGGTCGTCCCGTGTTCGACGGGCGAGAACCCCGTGCTCGACCGTGACCGGCCCGGGCGCCCCGACTGCCCCGCGTCGTCGTGGAAATCCGTCGCCGCGTGGTCGCCGTCCTGGCAGGATCGTGCGCCATGTCCACCCAGCACACCGGGGCCACGGAACCCCGGACCTCGAACGACCCGACCCTTCCCGCGACCCTCGGACCCACGCTCCTCAGCTGGGCGTCGGTGCTCGAGCCGACCACCCGCGAGCAGGCCGAGCGCACCGCCTCGATGCCGTTCGTCTTCCCGCACGTCGCGCTCATGCCCGACGCGCACCTGGGGCTCGGCGCGACGGTCGGCTCGGTCATCCCGACCCTCGGTGCGGTCATCCCGGCGGCCGTGGGCGTCGACATCGGCTGCGGCATGATCGCGGTCCGGACGCAGTGGACCGCGGACGAGGTGCGTGCCGCCGGGTCGCTCGCCGACCTGCGTCGGCAGATCGAGCGGGCGATCCCGCTGTCCGCGGGGTCGTACAACCGCAAGGTCGTCGCGACCGCCGTGCCGCGCGTCGAGGAGCTCGAGGCGCTCGCCGCCTCCTCGGGCGTCGACCCGGACGCGGTGGCCGGGAATTGGCGCCTGCAGCTCGGCTCGCTCGGATCCGGAAATCACTTTGTTGAGGCAACAAGTGATGAGACTGGCCAGGTCTGGCTGTTCCTGCACTCCGGCTCGCGCGGGGTCGGCAACAAGATCGCCCAGCGGCACATCAAGGTCGCGGCCGCGCTGTGCGCGCGGTGGTGGATCCCGCTGCCCGACAAGGACCTCGCGTACCTCGTCGAGGGGACGGACGAGTTCTGGGCGTACATCCGCGACCTGCGGTGGGCCCAGGAGTTCGCGCGCCTCAACCGCGAGGAGATGATGGACCGTGTCGTCCGACAGCTCGCCGAGCACATGGGCGCCGACGTCGAGCGGACCGAGCAGGTGAACTGCCACCACAACTTCACCGAGAAGGAGCGCCACTACGGCAAGGACGTGTGGGTCTCCCGCAAGGGAGCCATCCGCGCCTACCCGGGCGAGCCGGGGCTGATCCCGGGGTCGATGGGGACGTCGTCCTACGTCGTCGTCGGGACGGGCGAGCCGCGCTCGCTCTGCTCGAGCCCGCACGGCGCCGGACGGCTGTACTCGCGCAGCGCCGCCCGCCGGACGTTCACGCGCGACCAGCTCCGCGAGGCGATGGCGGGCATCGAGTACCGCGACACCGACGCGTTCCTCGACGAGATCCCGGCGGCGTACAAGGACATCGACCAGGTCATGGCCGACGCGGCCGGGCTGGTCGAGGTCCGGCACGAGCTGCACCAGCTCGTCAACGTCAAGGGCGACTGACGGTCGTCTCCGGCGAGGAGGGCGCTCCCGCGCCTGCCTCGCCGGAGACGTTCTCAGAGCCCCGCGGCGAGCCCGCGGACGACGTCCCCCGCGGGCTCCTCGACGGCGCTCCGGTACCCGGTGCCCGCCCACAGGTGCACGCGGTCGGCGTCGCCGGCCGCGGCGGCCGCCTGCCGGAGCGGGCGCGTGAGGTGGTGGACCGCCGGATAGCCGACCGGTGCGGCGGCGTCGTGCCTCCGGGCGAACCCGTTCTCCAGCGCGCGGGCTGGACGCCCGGTGAACGCGCGGGTCACGACGGTGCGCTCGAACCGCCGGTCGGCGAGCGCGGCCCGGTGCACGGGCGACGTCCCCGCCTCGTCGCTGCGCAGCAGCAGCGTGCCCACGGCGACCGCCTGCGCACCCACCGCCAGGAGGTCGCGCACGGCGTCCGGCCCGTCGACGCCGCCCGCCGCGACGACCGGCAGTCCGGCCGTGGCGACGACGGCGGCCACGAGCTCGGGGGTGCCGGGCGCAGCGGAGAGCGCGGCCGGTGCGCGAGCCGGGTCGAACGTGCCGCTGTGCCCGCCGGCCGAGGCGCCCTGCACGACCAGCCCGTCGACGCCCGCGTCCCGGGCCGCCCCGGCCTCGTCGGGCGTGGTCACGGTGCCGAGCACGAGCGTGCCGGCGCGGCGCAGCCGGGCGACCATGCCCGCGGGCGGCAGGCCGAAGGTGAACGACACGACCGGCACGGGGTGCTCGAGGAGCAGCGCGAGCTTGTCGTCCCACGCGTCGTCGTCCGCCACGGGCTCCGGGTCGAGCCGCAGCCCGTAGGCGTCGGCCTCGGGCTGCAGCTCCGCCGCGTAGGCGCGGAACGCGGCCACGTCGAGCGCGGCGCCCGACGGGACGAACAGGTTGACGCCGAACGGTGCGCCGCCCGCGGCCAGGCTCTCGATCTCGTCGCCCAGCGCTCCCGGCGTCTTGTAGCCGCCCGCCAGGAAGGGGAGCCCTCCTGCGGCGGTCACGGCGCGGGCGAGCGCGACCGTGCTCGGTCCTCCCGCCATGGGGGCCGCGACGATCGGCAGGTCGGTCTCGAGGGGCAGGCGTGACGCGCGGTCGGTCATGCCCTCAGCCTCGCACCGGGCACGTGTCCGGCCGTCCCGGTCCTTCAGCCGCGCTGCTCGAGCGCGACGAGCCCCGCGACGACCGGCCCCACGACGGCGAGGTACATGAGCGCGAAGAACGCGCCGTACACGAGCACGAACACCACGGGCTGCACGAGCCCGACGGCTCGGACGTGCCCGGCGACCTTCTGCACCAGCGACGTCGGGTGGCGCACGTCCCAGCTGTTGAGGCGCACGTAGCGCCCGAGGTACATGCCGAGCGCCACGAGCAGGAGCACCACGACGACGAACGCGCGCGCGTCGCCCGACCGCAGCGCGGCCGCGCTGTCCCCGTACCGCACCAGCACGTACTCGAGCTGGGCGACGAACACGCCGAGCACCGTGTTGAGCACCCCGGACATGGCGAGCGAGATCACGAGCGCGACGTCGTACCAGACCGGCACGTCCTCGCCCTCCTTGCGGTGCGAGAGGTTGAGCTCGGTCACGAGGTAGCCGGAGTTCGGCAGCAGGAGGAGCCACACGAGGGCCAGCACCACGCCGAGGACGGCGCCGAGCCACGGGGACACGAACCCGACGACGAGGCTCGTCACGAGCAGCGCGACGAGCAGCACGAGCAGCGGCGCGACCGAGAGGGCCAGGTTGAGGAGCATCGGCCGGTACAGCCGGGTCCGGAACGCGGGTGCCCGCGCGACGACGAGCGCCAGCGCGAGGAGGTTCATGCCGATCGCGCCGAGGACGAGCGGTGTCAGCACGAGGCCCCGCCGTCCGTGCCGCGGGCGCCTGCGAGGGCGCGGCCCGGCGGTGCTTCCACGAGCGGCGTGGTCACGACGCGCGGGGCAGGGCGAGGCCGCTCGTGACCTCGACGCCCGGGAGGGTCGCGAGGATCGCCCCCGGCAGCACGAGCTTCGAGCGGCGCACGCCCGACCCGAGGCATGCGACCGACCCGTCGGCGACGACGAGCGGGTCGAGGAGCACGCGCCACGCGTCCGGCAGCCCGATCGGGGTGATCCCGCCGTACTCCATGCCGGACTCGGCGACCGCGCGCTCCATGGGCAGGAACGACGCCTTGCGCACGTCGAGCAGCGCCTTGACGTGCCCGTTGACGTCGGCACGGGTGGTGGCGCGGACGACGGCCGCCGCGACGCGCTCCTCGCCCGCGCGCCGTCCGGCGACCAGGACGCAGTTCGCGGACAGCTCGAACGGGATCTCGTAGGCCGCCGTCATGGCGTCGGTGTCCGCGAGCTCCGGGTCGATCGCGGCGCAGACCACGAGCTCGGCGACCTCGGGCACGTGCTCGGCCCAGGCGACGAGCGCCGCGTGCACGGGCGGCGCGAGGAGGTCGGGGTGGTCCAGGGCGGGCGCCCAGGTCAGGGTGCCGACCTGGAGGGCGCCCGGCGCGACGAGGCCCGTCGGGCTCACGCGGCGGCCCCGTCCGACGCGGGGCGGGCGTAGGTGGCGGTCAGGGTCGCGCGCGCGAGCGTGTGGAACAGGGCGTTGAAGGCCACCGCGGTCGCGCTCGTGGACGCGTCGAGGCCCAGCGTGTCGACGTCGAGCGCGTGGACCGCGAACACGTACCGGTGCGGCCGGTCCCCGGGCGGCGGCCCGGCACCCTCGTAGCCGTCCGTCCCGCCGTCGCTCGCGCCCTGGAACGCGCCGTCCGGCAGGGCGAGGAGCGAGGCCGGGCCGGTCGTCGTCGCGGCGCCCGTGGCGAGCGACGTCACCGACGCCGGCACGTCGACGAGCGTCCAGTGCCAGTAGCCCGCCGGGGTCGGCGCGTCGGGATCGAACAGGTTCACGAGGAACGAGCGGGTCCCCTCGGGGAAGCCGGACCACGACAGCGCGGGGGAGAGGTTCTCGCCGTCGACCGTGAAGCGCGGGTCGAGCGGCTCGCCCTCGGCGACGTCGGTGCTCGTGAGCGTGAACGACGGGACCTGGGGGAGCAGCGAGTAGGGGTCGGGCGGGACGGGTCGCGTGAGGTCCATGGGCCCATTGTGGGACACGACGGGCGGTTCGTCATGGCTTCCCGTCGCGGGGCGGGGCTCCGGTTGACGGGGCCCCGGGGAAGGGCGTTGACTGGTGGTGTTCGAACATCTGTTCGAACGATCGTCCGTACCGCACCGCACCACCAGGAGGCTCGATGACCCTCCTCGACGTTCCTGTCGGCGGTGCCGCGGACCTCCTCGACGCCGGTGCTCCCGACGAAGCCTCCGCCCTCGACCGTCCTGCCCTCGACCGTCCTGCCCTCGACCGTCCTGCCCTCGACCGTGCCGCCCTGGCCCGCGCGGCCCTGGCACGTGCGGAGCAGCGTACGGGGGTCCGGCGGCCCGCCGTCGAGCGGGACTGGGTGCGGACCTGGACGGCGTCGCAGCCCACGGCCACGCCCGCCGTCGCTGCCACGCCCGCCGCCCCGGACGCCGAAGCCGCGCCGGTCAGCCCCGAGCCCCCGCCGCCGCTGCACGGCCCCGACCTGCCCGTCGCGGCGGACGTCCGGCACCTCCTGCCCGGCGGGGTCCTGCGGCGCGGGCGCACCGTCGTCGTCACGGGTTCGCGCTCGCTCCTGCTGGCGCTGCTCGCGCGCGCGTCGGCGGACGGGGCCTGGGTCGCCGTCGTCGGGCTGCCCGCGCTCGGGCTCGTGGCCGCCGCCGAGGCCGGGGTCGACCTGGACCGGCTGGCGCTCGTGCCCGACCCCGGTCTCGACGCCCCCGTGGCGCTCGCCGCGCTCCTCGACGGCATGGACGTCGTGGTCGTCGGGCCGGGGGCCGCGCTCGCGGACGCCGACCGCCGCCGCCTGCAGGCCCGCGCCCGCGAGCGGGGGACGGTGCTCGTGACCGCCACCGCGTGGCCCGGCGCCCACGTCGTGCTCGACGCCGCGCCCGAGGGCTGGTCCGGGGCGCGCGGCGGGGCGGGCTGGCTGCGCCGCCAGCGCGTCGTCGTCGAGCGGACGGGGCGCGCCGGGTGCACGCCCGGCCGCTTCGAGGTCGAGCTCCCGCTCGGCTCCCGGCGGACCGCGTCGTTCCGCGACACCGCCGTCCCCGGCGCCCCCGTGCTGCTCGACACGGCGGCGCTCGACGCCGAGGCCACCGTCCCCGCGTCCCGCCCCGGCCGTCCCGACCTGCGTCTGGTCGGGTGACGCGATGAGCACGGCCACCCCCCGTACCGCTGTCGCCCGCACCGCCGTCGTCTGGGTGCCGGACTGGCCGGTCCTCGCCGCGCTGACGGCGGCCGGGCTGGAGGCGAGCCGCCCCGCGGCCGTCCACGACGCCCACGGCATCCTCGCCGCGTCCGCGCTCGCGCGCGCCCAGGGCGTGCGCCGCGGGATGCGCCGACGCCAGGCCCAGCAGGCGTGCCCCGAGCTCGTGCTCCTCGCCGCCGACGACGTCCGGGACGTGCGCGAGTTCGAGCCCGTCGCTGCGGCCACGGAGACCGTGGTCGCCGGTCTCGAGGTCGCGCGGCCCGGCCTGCTGCTCCTGCCCGCCGACGGGCCGGCCCGCTACCACGGGTCGGAGGAGGCGCTCGCGGAGGCGCTCACGGGCGCCGTCGCGCAGCGCACCGGCCACGAGTGCCACGTGGGCGTCGCCGACGGCATCCTCGCCGCCGTCCTCGCGGCCCGCGAGCAGCGGGTCGTGCCGCGCGGCGCCTCGCGCGCGTTCACCGACCCGCGCCCTCTCGGCGACCTCCTGCACGCGGCGACCGTGCCCGGGTCCGCGGCCGACGTCGCCGACCTCGTCGACCTGTGGGGGCGCCTCGGGCTACGCACGTTCGCGGACCTGCGCGCCCTGCCGCCGTCCGACGTCGAGACCCGGTTCGGGGCGCTCGGCGCCTGGGCGCACCGGCTGGCCCGCGGCGAGGACCTGCGCCCCGCCGCGCGGCGCCGCATCGAGCCGGACCTCGCGGTCGGCCGCGAGCTCGACCCGCCCGCCGAGCGCGTCGACACGGCCGCGTTCGTCGCCCGGTCGCTCGCCGAGGAGCTGTACGAGCTGCTGGTGCGCGGCGGCGTCACGTGCGGGCGGCTGCGCATCGAGGCGCGTGCGGTCGACCCCGTCGACGGCACCGTGAGCGAGCTCGTGCGTGCCTGGCGCTGCGACGACGAGGCGATCGGCGGGCTGTCCGCCGCACGCCTGACCGACCGGGTGCGCTGGCAGCTCGAGGGCTGGCTCACGTCCGCGGCGCTGGGAAGGCGCGGCCGCCGTGGCCGGCCCGGCGCAGGTGCGGACGACGCCGAGGCTCGACCTGCCCCGATCGTCTTCCTCGGGCTCACGGCCGAGGAGGTCGTGCGGGCCGGTGCCCACCAGGGCGGCCTGTGGGGTGCGTCGAGCGGCCAGGACGCGCGGGCCCTCCGCGCACTCGAGCGCGTCCAGGGCCTGCTCGGCGGGGAGCAGGTGCTCGGCGTCCGCCTCCAGGGCGGCCGCGACGCGCGCGACCGCGTCCAGGTCGCTCCGTGGGGCGACGCCGCGCCGCCCGCTCGTCCCGCCGACCGGCCCTGGCCGGGCGCGCTGCCCGCCCCGTCGCCCGCGAGCGTGCTCCCCGAGCCCGTGGACGTCGTCCTGCTCGACCCGAGGGGCCGGCCCGTGGCCGTGGACGACCGCGGCGGCCTCCGCGCGCCGCCCGCGACGCTCGTCGAGCCGGCGGCGGCTCCCGGCCCCGACGGGCCGGGGGAGCAGCAGCGGCGCGAGGTCCACCAGTGGGCCGGGCCGTGGCTGCTCGACGAGCGCTGGTGGTCGTCCGCCGCGCGCCGCGGCGCCTGGCTGCAGGTCGTGCTCGACGACGGCCGGGCGGCGCTGCTCGCCAGCACCGGCACGGGCACGACCGGCTGGCGGCTGGAGGCGCTGTATGACTGAGTCCCGCCTGCCTGCCGAGCCCCGCTACGCCGAGCTCCACGCCCACTCGGCCTACAGCTTCCTCGACGGCGCGAACCAGCCCGCCGAGCTCGTCGGCGAGGCGCACCGCCTCGGCCTCGCCGGGCTCGCGCTCACCGACCACGACGGCCTGTACGGGGTGGTGAAGTTCGCCGAGGCCGCCCGCCGGGTCGGCCTGCCGACCGTGTTCGGGGCCGAGCTGCACCTGCCCGTCCAGGCCGCCGCCCGCGCGTCCGGGGTGCTCGACCCGCACGGCAACGACTCCACGGGCGCCCTCGACCCGCCCACCGGGGTCCCCGACCCCCGGTCCACGCACCTGCTCGTCCTCGCGCGCAGCCCCCAGGGCTACCGCAACCTGTCCGCCGCGATCGCCGAGGGGCACCTCGAGGCCGGGGTCAAGGGCGCCGCGACCTACCGGCTCGGCGACCTCGCCGACCGGTCGGGCGGCGAGTGGCTGGTCCTCACCGGCTGCCGCAAGGGCACGGTCCGCGCCGCCCTGACCCGCGACTGGTCCGGCCGCCGGGGGGCGCGGGGCGGCGCGCCCGGGGTCGTGACGGCCGCCGCCTATGACGACGCGAAGGCCGAGCTCGCCCGACTCACCGACACGTTCGGCCGCGACGCCGTCGCCGTCGAGGTCACCCGGACGGGGCACCCCTACGACGACGCCGTCGCCGAGGCCCTCGCCGCTCTCGCCGACGACGCCGGCCTCCCGCTCGTCGCCACGGGCGGCGTGCACTACGCGACCCCCGCCGACGCCGACCTCGCGGGGGCGCTCGCGGCCGTCCGGGCCCGCTCCTCGCTCGACGACCTCGACGGCTGGCTGCCCGCCGCCCCCGCCGCGCACCTGCGCTCGGCCGGCGAGATGCTCGCGCTGCACCGCGACCGCCCGGACGCCGTCCCGAACGCCGCGGCGCTCGCGGCCGAGTGCGCGTTCGACCTCGACCTGCTCGCCCCGCAGCTCCCGCCGTACCCGGTGCCGCCGGGGCACGACGAGGCGAGCTGGCTGCGCGAGCTCGTGCGGGTGGGCGCGGAGGGCCGGTACGGGCCGCCCGAGGCGGAGCGGGTCGAGGGTGCGTACGCGATGATCGAGCACGAGCTCGGCATCATCGAGCAGCTCGGCTTCCCCGGGTACTTCCTCGTCGTCTACGACATCGTGACGTTCTGCAAGGAGCAGGGCATCCTCGCGCAGGGCCGCGGGTCGGCGGCCAACAGCGCCGTCTGCTACGCGCTCGGCGTGACCGCGGTCGACGCCGTGCAGCACGGCCTGCTGTTCGAGCGGTTCCTCGCCCCCGAGCGCGACGGGCCGCCCGACATCGACGTCGACATCGAGTCCGAGCGGCGCGAGGAGGTCATCCAGCACGTCTACGGGAAGTTCGGACGCCGGCACGCCGCGCAGGTCGCCAACGTCATCTCCTACCGGCCGCGGTCCGCGGTGCGCGACGCCGCCCGAGCCCTCGGGTACGACGTCGGGCAGCAGGACGCGTGGAGCAAGTCGATCGAGCGCTGGGGGAGCCTGCGGAACGGGCAGATCGTGGAGACTCCCTGGGGGAGCCGGGACCGGACCCCGCGCGTCACGGTCGACGACCTGTCCGGCATCCCGGACCCCGTCCTGGACCTCGCGGAGCGGATGCTGCGCCTGCCCCGGCACCTGGGCATCCACTCGGGCGGCATGGTCATGTGCGACCGCCCGGTCATCGAGGTGTGCCCGGTCGAGTGGGCGCGCATGGAGGGGCGCACGGTCCTGCAGTGGGACAAGGAGGACTGCGCCGACGCGGGCCTGGTGAAGTTCGACCTGCTCGGGCTCGGGATGCTCACGGCGCTGCGGATCATGTTCGAGGAGGTCCGCGCGCACACGGGCGAGGAGCTGACCCTGCACGGGCTCCCGCAGGAGGACCCGCGCGTCTACGACCTGCTGTGCGCCGCAGATACGGTGGGGGTCTTCCAGGTCGAGTCCCGTGCGCAGATGGCGACGCTCCCGCGGCTCCAGCCGCGGAGGTTCTACGACATCGTCGTCGAGGTCGCGCTCATCCGACCCGGGCCGATCCAGGGCCAGTCCGTGCACCCGTACATCGACCGGGCGCGGAAGCGGAAGCCCGTGACGTTCCTGCACCCCAAGCTCGAGAAGTCCCTCGGCCGGACGCTGGGCGTGCCGCTGTTCCAGGAGCAGCTCATGCAGATGGCGATCGACGTCGCCGACTTCACGCCCGCCGAGGCGGACAAGCTGCGCCGGGCGATGGGCTCGAAGCGTTCGGTCGAGCGCATGGAGGAGCTGCGCGGGCGGCTGCTCGACGGGATGGCCCGCAACGGGATCACCGGTGCGGACGCCGAGGAGGTCTACGACAAGCTCAAGGCCTTCGCCGACTTCGGCTTCCCCGAGTCGCACGCGTACTCGTTCGCGTACCTCGTGTACGCGAGCTCGTGGATGAAGGTCTACCGGCCCGCCGCGTTCTACGCGGGGCTGCTCGCCGCGCAGCCTATGGGCTTCTACTCCCCGCAGTCCCTCGTCGCGGACGCGCGACGGCACGGCCTGGACGTGCGCCGTCCGGACGTGCTCGCGTCGGGGGTGCAGGCGGTCGTCGAGCCGAAGGATCGACCTGAGGTCGAGGGTTCGGACGCTGACCCTCAGGTGGAGGTCGAGGGTGAGGGGACGCCGTTCGACTTCTCGAGCCACCCGTTCGCCGTCCGGCTCGGGCTCGCCCAGGTGCGCGGCGTCGGCAAGGACGTCGCGCAGCAGATCGTCGACGAACGTGCCGCCCACGGCCCGTTCGCGGACCTGCGGGACCTCGCCCGCCGGGTCCGGCTGACCACCGCCCAGCTCGAGGCGCTCGCGACGGGCGGGGCGCTCGGCTGCTTCGGCGTCACCCGGCGCGAGGCCCTGTGGGCCGCGGGCGCGCTCTCCCAGGAGGGCCCGGACCGGCTGCCGGGGGTGTCCGTCGGGGTCGAGGCGCCGACGCTGCCCGGCATGAGCCCCGTCGAGACAGCCGTCGCCGACGTGTGGGCGACGAGCGTGTCGGTCGACACCTACCCGACCGAGTTCGTCCGTGAGGGGCTGACCGCGCAGGGGGTCCTGCGGGTCGCCGACGTGCTCGTGCACGAGCCGGACCGGCGGATCGCGGTCGCGGGCGTCGTCACGCACCGGCAGCGACCCAGCACGGCGGCCGGCGTGACGTTCCTGTCGCTCGAGGACGAGACCGGGATCCTCAACGTCATCTGCACGCAGGGCCTGTGGCGCCGGTTCCAGAAGGTCGCGCGGACGGCGGCCGCGCTCGTCGTGCGGGGAAAGGTCGAGCGCGCCGACGACGCGACGAACCTGCTCGCCGAGCACCTCGCCCCGCTGTCGTTGCGCGTCCCGTCACGCTCGCGGGACTTCCACTGAGCCGACGTCCGGGCCGGCTAGCGTCCGGCCGGGTCTGCGCTCTCCGCCCGGCCGCCGAGCTTGACCGTGAGCTTGATCGCCCGCACCGACGACATGCCGGCGGCGTAGAGCGCCGTGCCGACCGAGAGCACGACGAGGCCGAGCAGGTGCAGCCCGTCCACGCCGAGCAGGATGAGCCCGACCCGGTCGAGGACGAAGCCCGGCGTCATCGCGACCGCGCTGAGGGCTCCCGCCGCCGCCCACGAGCCGACGGCCTCGCGCGGCGGCAGGCGACGCTTGGAGGCGCCGATGATGCGCGCCGGCACGGCCACGAAGAGGCCGAGCATCACCGCGAGGGCCGCGCCGAGCGTGACGAGGTACAGCAGCACCGAGCCCGTGCGCGGGACCACGAACGCCGCTGCCCCGAGCACGAGCCCCACGAGGACGCCGGTCGTGACGACGCGCCGCGCCGCCCGGTTCGCCTGGCGGGCCGCCGGGGCGATCCGGGGCGGGGCGGTGTCGATCGCGTAGGCGAACACCGTGTTGCACCACAGCGCGACGATGCTCGCGACGACGCACAGCGCCGTCAGGACGAGGACGCCGGGGGCGTGCAGCTCGCGGAACGGCGCCCCGCGGAGCGTGTGGTGCTTGAGGTCCCACATCACCAGCCACACCCACACCGCGGGGACGAGCTGGACGAGCGTGAGCCGCCAGTTGAGGACGAGCAGCCGGATGCCCCGCAGCAGGAGCACGAGCGTGCCCGCCGCCCACGCCACGGGCAGCAGCCAGCGGCGTGACGACCCGAGGCGCCGCGCGCCCGTCTCCAGGGCTCGCGGGTCACCGTCGGCGACGAACCGCGCGAGCAGCACGACGCGGGCGCCGAGGCCCCCGAGGGGCGGCCCGGGCGCGGGTGCCTGCGGCGGGGCGGGTTCGTCCTGCGTCACGGACCGAACGGTAGCGCGCGCTCACCACGCGGCGGCGAGCAGACGCGCCAGGAGCTCGTCGGCGTCGACGTCGAGGCCGCGGGCGGTGAACCAGACCGTCATGGTCCGGCAGTCGCGGTGGAGCAGGTCGGTGCCGAACGGGTTGGCCGCGAGGTCGACGATCTGCGGCACGTCGATGACGACCAGGCGGTCCCCGTCTGCGAGGACGTTGTAGGGGGACAGGTCGCCGTGCGCGTACCCGAGTCGGGCGAGCGTCGTCATGGCCTGCTCGACCTGGTCCCAGTAGTGGGCGAGGAGGTCGCGGTCGGGACGTGTCTGAGCGAGCCGGGGGGCGGCCGTCGGGGCGTCGTCCCGGTCGCCGGCCGGGGAGCCGACGAACTCCATGAGCACCTCGGTGCCGTCGACCTGGACCGGGTAGGGGACGGGGACACCCGCGGACCAGAGCTCACCGAGCGCGGCGAACTCCGCGGCGGCCCACTCGCCCTGCGCGACGAGCCGCCCGTACGCGGACCTGCGGTCGAGGGCGCGCTGGTCGCGGGTGCGCCGGGTGCGCCGGTCCTCGGTGTACACGCTGTCGCGCCGGAAGGCCCGGTGCTCGAGGGTGCGGTAGCGCTTGGCGGCGAGCAGGCACGACGGCGCACCCGTGCCGGGCCAGGCGGCCGGGCTGCGGCCGGCGGGGACCGCCCGGCGCAGGAGGAACACGTCGGCCTCCTTGCCGGTCTTGAGGACGCCGAGCTCGGTGTCGATCGCGGCGTCGGCGGTGACGACCCACGACGGGACGGGGTCGGGGCCGCGGGCCCCCTTCTCGACGCTGTGCCAGGTGGACCAGCGCCGGTCGGGGCCGAGGTCGTCGAGGAAGAGGTCGGGGTCGACGGCGCGACCGGCGCCGACGGGGGCGAGGACGAGGTCGACGCCGTCGCGGGCGTCACCCTCGAGGCCCTCACGAGCGAGGGCGTCGCGGCGGGAGCCGCGGCGCGCGGGGACGGAGTCGTCGTCCCAGCGGTCGCGCCTGGGCGCGCGGCGGGGACGTCCGGGGACGGAGTCGGTGAAGGAGGTGGACGGACGGAGGTCGTCGGAGTACGACACGGTGGGGCTCCTGGGGCAGACGGAGCCCGGCGTCAGCGCGCGGTGCTCCGGTGGGAGAGGGATCGGGTGCGCGCACGGGCGCGCGAGAAGACATCGGCCACGACGCACCTCCTCGTCCCAGGGGCCCCGTCCGCCGGGGCCGTCGGCGACCACCCTGTCATCGTCGCCCGACGGGCCACCACTCTTTTAGCGTGCGGTCGTTCCGAGCCCGCGCTGCTGCGGCGGCCGTCGTCCTCGCGCCGACCCGTGCGCTCAGTGACCCACCGTCGCCGCGACGCGCGCGTACGCGTCCGCGGTGTCGAAGCCCATCTGCTCGAGCAGCGCCCACCCGACGCCGACCACGGCGTACGCGCTGACCGGGACGAGCAGAGTCCACTCCCGCCAGGACCCCGCGTCGCCGAGGATCGGCAGGGCCACGTTCCCGCCCCGTCTCCAGACGTCGTTGAGCACGTTGGTGCTGGCCCACCAGCGGGGCGGACGGTGCCGGACCGGCCACAGCAGGGGCACGCCGCCCGTGGTGAGCATGTCGCCGATCACGTGCACCGTGCACCCGATCCCGACGGCGAGCGGCAGCCACGTCCACTCCGTGGGGGAGAAGAAGGCGACGAGCGTGGCGAGGGTGAGCGCACCCAGCCATGGCAGGACCTTCCCGCGGACGAGCCGCAGCGCCTTGAGCGCGTAGGAGGCGAGCAGCACGGCCATCACCCCTGCGCCCACGTCGACGACGCCGAAGCCGTCCACGGTCGTCCGCCAGTGGCCGAGCAGCCACGCGAGCCCGGTGAAGACCGCGATCCCGAGGATCGAGTGCGTGCCGTGCCGGTGCCCACCGGAGACCGCTGCGACGCCGCGGCACACCCAGTGCGAGACGGGGGGCAGGGAGTTGGCGATCGTGCCGTCGTGGTGGTCGGCGTCGGGCAGGAGAGCGGCTCCCGCGCACACGACCGCACCGGTCGCCACGCCCACGTGCGAGACGGGGTACCAGCCGAACGCGAACGGTGCCGTCGCCGTGACCGCGACCCATGCGGCCGCGCCCGTCGCGGCGTGGTGCCCACCCATCATGGTGAGGATTCGACCATCCGCGGACCGACCGGGCCAAATCGCCCGATCCCTCCGATGTCGCGCGCGTCGTCACGTCGTCGTAGCACGCCGGACACACCGGCGCAGCACGCGCGCCCTAGCGTCGGGCCATGACGACGCCCTGGACCGTCGACGACCGCCGTGCCGCCGCGACCGGGTCGCCCGCGCCGCACCTCGTGGTGCCGGCGGGGACCGACCTGCTCGCCCTCGCGCGCCCCTGGTACGGCGGCGCCGGCTGGCTCCTCAGCCCCGCCGACGCTCGCGCCCGCACGCTGCCCGTGGTGGCCGTCGGCGCCCGCTTCCGCGGCGCACGCGTCCAGGCCCCCGTCGTCGTGCCACGGCTGGAGCTCGCGCCCGGCCAGGTCGTCGAGGGGCCGCTGGCGTCCGGCGGACCGGCCGCCGCGAGCGCGGTCGCGCACGCGGGGCTGCGGCCGGACGTGGACACGTACCGCATGCCCGGGGACCCCGCCTCCGTCGCCTGGGCCACGGCGGCCGCCCGGCACTGCGGGGGTGCTGTCGTCGCCGGCGCGGACGTGGTGGCGCCCCGCGCGCTCGACGCCGCCGTCCGGCTCACGGTCTACGCGCCGCGTCCCGCTGACCTGACCGACGTCGCCGCGCTCCTGCACGCCGCGCTGCCGCTCGCCCGGCCGGTACGGACGGACGCCGCCCCGGACGACGGCGCCGACGCGATACGGCACGACGTGGACTACGACGGCGCCGTCGTCGTCCGGCCGGAGGTGGCCGGCGCGGCGATGCCGCCCGCGCTCCGCACCGTCGACTGGCGGCGCGTCGGACCGCACGCGTGCACGGTCGCGTGGCTCGCGCCGCTGCCCGACGACGACCCCGCCCGCGACCTGCTCGCCCTTCGCCGAGCCGCGCCCTGGCTCGCACGAGCGGCGCGCGCCCTGCGCGACGGCCTCGACGGGACCGTGCTCGACGCCGAGGGCTTCGTGGTGGACGACGCGGCGCTGGCGGCGCTCGCGGCGGGCCGCTGACGCGCCTGGCCCGGTGGTCCGAGGCGCCGGGCCGCGCTGGCGGGGGCAGGGGTCCCCGACGAGGATGGGCGACGGCGTCGCGACGGTTCGTGCCGGCGTCGACGCGACCTCGGGAGGCGTGCGTGACATCGGAGACGGCGGGGACGCGGAGCGTCGTGCCCGCGGGCGCCGAGGCGTTCCGGCCCACCGCGTGGCAGCGGGTCGCGTTCGGGGCCGTCGCGGCGGCCCTGCGGGTCACGCTCCTCGTCTCGCCGCGGCCGACGTGCCGTCTGGTGCGACGGCTGTTCGCCCGCTCGACGGTGGAGCGGTCCGCGCGGCAGCTCGCGGAGGCGCCGCCCGACGTGCACGCCGTCCTCGACGAACGCTACGGCGACGGGCCGCTCGCGCTCCTCGACGTGTACGTCCCGGGCGACGCGGCGCGCGCCGGCCGCGCGCTCCCGGTCGTGGTGTGGACGCACGGCGGTGCGTTCGTCGGCGGCACCAAGGACGAGCTCGGCGGCTACCTGCGGACCCTGGCGGCGCGCGGCTTCGCGGTCGTCGCGGTCGGCTACGACCGCGCTCCCGAGGCGCGCTACCCCGGGCCCGTGCGGCAGGTGGTCGCCGCGCTCGACCACGTCGTCCGTGAGGCCGGGCGGCTCCACGTCGATCCGTCGCGCGTCGTGCTCGCCGGGGACTCGGCGGGCGCGCAGGTCACGGCACAGGTCGCCGCCGCGCTCACCGACCCGCCCTACGGGCGGCTGCTCGGCGTCGACGCCCCCCTCGCGGCGGGCGCGCTGCGCGGGGTGGTGCTGTGCTGCGGGATCTTCGACCTCGCGCAGGTCTCGGACGAGGGCCCGTTCCGCCACGTCCTCGGGGCGATCGGCTGGGCGTACTCCGGGAGCCGGCGGTTCCGCGACGACGCCGCGTTCATCGCGTCCGTCGACGTCGGCGCACACGTGACCGCCGCCTTCCCGCCCGCGTTCGTGACGGTGGGGGGCGCCGACCCGCTCGAGCCCCAGTCCCGTGCGTTCGCCGCGCTCCTCGCCGAGCGCGGGGTGGCGGTCGAGGGCCTGTTCTACGACGGCGAGGGGCCGCCCCTCGGGCACGAGTACCAGCTCGAGCTCGACACCGAGGACGGCGCCGCGTCCTTCGAGCGCATCGTGTCGTTCGTCCGTGCCAGGGTGGGCGGATGAGCGAACGTCTCGAGCTGACGGAATGGCGGCGCCGGGTCGCCGCGCTGTACGGCCGGGTGCGCGAGGTCGCGGCCGAGGACCCGGCCGCGGCGCACACCGCCTGGCGCGCGGGCCGCGACCACCTGTTCCGCGAGCACCCGCAGAGCCCGTTGCTCCCGGACGACCCGCTGCGCACGGCCGGCGTGCCCTACTGGCCGTACGACCCGGCCCTGCGGTTCGAGCTGCCCCTGCTCGGCGCGGAGCCCGCGAGCCTCGCGCTCGGCACGGGCGAGGACGGCACCACGACCCTCGAGAGGGCCGGCCGGGTCGAGGTCCCGGGCGTCGGGAGCCTCGACGTGTGGTGGCTCGCGCAGTACGGCGGCGGGCTGTTCCTCCCGCTGCGCGACGGCACCGCCGGCACCGGCTCCTACGGGGGCGGGCGGTACCTCCTGGACACGGCGAAGGGCGCGGACCTGGGCGGCGGCCACGACACGCTCGTCGTCGACCTGAACTTCGCCTACCACCCCTCGTGCCGGTACGACCCGCGCTGGGTGTGCCCGCTCGCGCCCGCGGGCAACCGCACGGACGTCCCCGTCGAGGCGGGCGAGCGTCTGGCCTGAGCACCGGTCGCGCAGGTGACGTCGCGCCCAACGGCACGTGACGATCGGGCGACACGTGCGCCGCCCGGGGGGAATGTCCTCGTCGCGCGGGCGAGAACCGGCCCATACTCGAAGCGCGGGCCGTTCCGCCCGCCGAGAGGTCCGGGGAGGTGACGGCGATGGCCCGCACGACGACGCACGCGATGGCGACCCAC
The DNA here is from genome assembly GCF_042670205.1 of Luteimicrobium sp. NPDC057192. NCBI lineage: Bacteria > Bacillati > Actinomycetota > Actinomycetes > Micrococcales > Luteimicrobium > Luteimicrobium sp. NPDC057192. Next base: position 144,722 of record NZ_JBHUWD010000002.1, read on the forward strand.
GCGACCGCGACGCACACGATGGCGAACGCGGCCCGCCGGCTCGCGGGGGCCGACCGGCTCGTGCGGTCGAGCACCCTGCTCCTCAACGCGTCCTACGAGGTCCTCTGCTTCGTCGAGACCCCCCGCGCCCTCACGCTGCTCGTCAACGAGCAGGTCGACGTCGTGCAAGCGGCACCCGACCGGTTCGTGCACTCCCGGCACCTGACGCTGCCGTGGCCGACGATCGTCGCGCTGCGGCACTACGTCCTCGTGCCGTACGACGTGCGGGCCACCACCGAGACCGCGAGCCGCAGCCAGGTGCTCGCGCGCGACAAGCACACGTGCGCCTACTGCGGTGGCCGGGGGACGACGATCGACCACGTGGTCCCGCAGTCGCGCGGCGGCCTCAACACGTGGACCAACCTCGTCGCGTGCTGCGCGCCCTGCAACAACCGCAAGGCCGACCGCACGCCCGAGGAGGCCGGCATGAGGCTCCTCTTCGAGCCCCACCCGCCCCGCGACGCGAGCGCGCTGCAGCGGATGGTGTGGGACCTGGTCGGCCGGGTCTGACGCGACGGCCCCGGTCACGGGCCCGCGGGTCCGCGCGATGCGGAACACGCCCGCGCTTCGTGCTATGTTTCTACCCGCGCCCCGAGGGGAAGCGCCGGTGAGAACCGGGGCGGATCCGCGGGTGTGTCACCTGTCCGGGTGGCGGAATGGCAGACGCGCTAGCTTGAGGTGCTAGTGCCCTTTATCGGGCGTGGGGGTTCAAGTCCCCCTCCGGACACTCGTTGAGACAGCGACGACGAAGGCCCCGACCGGGAACGGTCGGGGCCTTCGTGGTTCCCGGCGCGTGTCGCTGCGTTCATGGGCGCCTGACGGCAGACTGGGACCGCCGACGACGGAAGGTGGTCTGATGACGAACGGTGCCGCGGGGGACCAGGCGACGACGGGCGCGCCGTCCCCCGGGTCCAAGCCTCCCTCGGGGGTGAGCCCGGCGGCCCGACGCGTCGCGGGCGCGCGGCGCAACCCCAGCGTGGTGGGGGTGACGCCCGACCCGGTGCCGCTGTGGCTGCGCACGACGGCCGGGTGGATCTGGCGTCTGCTCCTCCTCATCGTCGGCGTGGCGCTGGTGTTCTGGGCAACGAGCCAGGTCCGGCTCCTCTTCATCGCGCTGTTCATCGCGTTCGTCTTCACGTCGGTGCTGCGCCCCGTCGTCAAGGCGTTCGACCGGGTGATGTGGCGCTGGCTCGCCGTGCTGCTCGCGCTGCTCCTCGCGATCGCCGTGTTCGGCGGGCTCGTGACCTACGTGGTCGCGTCGGTGGCGGGGCAGTGGACCGACCTCGCGAACCAGTTCAACCAGGGTGTCCAGCAGATCCTCGACTTCCTCAACGGCAGCCCGTTCCACCTCAACCTGCAGACCAGCGACCTCAACGACTGGATCGAGAAGGGGCGGACCTGGCTGACCGACCACTCGGGCGACATCGCGAGCACCGCGTTCTCGCAGGCGGGCTCGGTGGCCGAGGTCTTCACGGGGCTGGCCCTCGCGATCTTCTGCACGATCTTCTTCCTCGCGCGCGGCACCGAGATGTGGACCTGGTTCCTCAACCAGATGCCCGCGCGCAGCCGCGAGCCCCTCATGGCCGCGGGAGGCGCCGGCTGGTACACGTTCTCCGGCTACGCGCGCGGCACGGTGATCATCGCGCTCACCGACGGCGTCCTCGCCGGGATCTGGCTGACCATCCTGCGGGTCCCGCTCGCCGCACCGCTCGCGGTGCTCGTCTTCATCGGCGCGTTCATCCCGCTCATCGGCGCCCCGCTGGCCATGGTCGTCGCGATGATCGTCGCCCTCGCGACCCACGGCGTGTGGTCGGCGGTGCTCGTCGGCCTCGGCATCGCGCTCATCGGCCAGCTCGAGGGCCACGTCCTGCAGCCCCTCGTGATGGGGCGGCAGGTCTCGCTCCACCCCGTCGTCGTGGCGTGCAGCGTCACCGCCGGCACGCTCATCGGCGGGCTCCTCGGCGCGATCATCGCGGTCCCGCTCGTCGCCGTCACGTGGTCCGTGTACTCGCGCCTGCACACCCCGGACCCGCCCATGGGCGCCGACGAGCAGGACGAGGCCGAGGACGAGGTCGACGTCCCCTCCGACGTTCCCACGGACTGAGGGGGCGGCGCGACGGCGCCGCGCCACCTGCGGGTGACGGGGCCGTGTCGCGTGTGACGATGGGCGCATGACGTCCGACGCCGCCCCGGCCCCTGCTCTCGACCCCACCAACCCCTTCGCCGCGCCGTCCGCCCTGGCCTACGAGCTCCCCGACTTCGCCGCGATCCGGCCCGAGCACTACCTGCCCGCGGCCCGCGCGGGCATGGCCGAGCAGCTCGCCGCCGTGCGCGCGATCGCCGCCGGGACCGACCCCGCCGGCCCGGAGAACGTCCTCGACGCGTTCGAGCGCACCGGCCAGCTCCTGCGCCGCTCCGCCACCGTGTTCTTCAGCACCCTCAGCGCCGACTCCACACCCGAGCTCGAGGCGGTCGAGGCCGAGCTCGCCCCCGAGCTCGCGGCCCACGAGGACGCGATCTTCATGGACCGCGACCTGTTCGGACGGTTCTCGGCGCTCGCGGACCGGGCGGCGTCGGGCGAGGTCACCCTCGACGACCAGCAGTCGTGGCTGCTCCACGAGACGCTCGAGCGCTTCACCCGTGGGGGCGTCGCGCTCGACGACGCCGACCAGGCGCGGCTGCGCGACCTCAACACGCGCCTCACCTCGCTCGAGGCGAGCTTCGGGCGCACCCTCCTGGCGGCGTCGAACGCGGCCGCCGTCCTCGTCACGGACCGGGCGGACCTGGCCGGCCTGCCCGACGACGCCGTCGCGGCGGCCGCGCAGGCGGCGCGCGACGCGGGGCACGCCCCGGACGGCGACGAGCACGGCCCGTGGCTGCTCGAGCTCCAGCTCCCCACGCAGCAGGCCGTGGTCGCGAGCCTCGACGACGTCGACGTGCGCGCCCGGGTCCAGGCGGCGGCGGAGTCGCGCGGCACCGGCGGCGACCACGACACGCGGGGCATCCTCGTCGAGATCGCCCGCCTGCGCGCCGAGAAGGCGCAGCTCCTCGGCCACGCCCACTACGCCGACTACGTGGCGGCGGACGGGACGGCCCGGACCGGCGGCGCCGTCGCCGACGTCCTGGCCCGGCTCGCCCCGCCGGCCGTCGCGAACGCGCGCCGCGAGGGCGCCGACCTCGCCGCGTACGCGGCCGAGTCCGGTCTGCCCCTCGACGGTCCGGGCGTCGCCGCGAGCGACTGGGCGTACCTGTCCGACCGGCTCCGCACGGCGCGCCACGACCTCGACGCGTCCGCGCTGCGGCCGTACCTCGAGCTCGAGCGCGTCCTGCAGGACGGCGTCTTCAAGGCCGCGCACCTCCTGTACGGGCTGGTGTTCGTCGAGCGCGCGGACCTGGTCGGCTACCACCCGGACGTGCGCGTCTTCGAGGTCTTCGACGAGGCGACGGCCGGGCCGGACGGCGGCCCCGGCACCCCGGGCGAGGGGATCGGCCTGTTCCTCGCCGACCACTTCACGCGCGCGTCCAAGCGCGGCGGCGCCTGGATGAACAACCTGGTCGACCAGAACCACCTGCACGGCCAGCGTCCCGTCGTGGTCAACAACCTCAACATCCCGAAGCCGCCCGCGGGCAGCCCGACGCTGCTCGAGTGGGACAACGTCATCACGCTGTTCCACGAGTTCGGGCACGCGCTGCACGGCCTGTTCTCCGACGTGCGCTACCCGTCGCGCTCGGGGACGGAGGTGCCGCGCGACTTCGTCGAGTACCCGTCCCAGGTCAACGAGATGTGGGCCTGGGAGCCGCAGATCCTGCGGGCGTACGCCGTGCACCACGTCACGGGCGAGCCCATGCCGGCCGCCTGGGTCGACACCCTGCTCGCCACCCGGCAGTGGGGCGAGGGCTTCGCCACGACCGAGTACCTCGCGGCGGCGCTCCTCGACCAGGCCTGGCACCGGTTCGCGCCGGACGACGCACCGGCCGACCCCGCTGACGTCGCGGCCTTCGAGGCGGACGCGCTCGCGGCGGCGGGGGTCGACTACGCTCCCGTCCCGCCGCGCTACCGCTCCACGTACTTCAACCACGTCTTCGGCGGCGGTTACGCGGCCGGGTACTACTCGTACATCTGGTCGGAGGTGCTCGACGCCGACACCGTCGAGTGGTTCCGCGAGAACGGCGGCCTGAAGCGCGAGAACGGCGACCGGTTCCGCCGCACCCTGCTCGCGCGCGGCGGCGGCACCGACCCCATGGACGCGTTCCGCGAGCTGCGGGGCCGCGACCCGGAGATCGCGCCGCTCCTCGAGCGTCGCGGCCTCGCCTGAGGCCCGCGCCGTCACGTCCTCCCACCCCGCGGACGCCCGGCCCCCGCGGTCGGGCGCCGCGGGGCGCGCAGGTAGCGTGACCCCATGACCGCGACGCCGAGCCACGCACCCCAGCCCGCAGCACCCTCGCCCTCGCCCTCGGCCGAGGACGAGGTCGTCGCCATCTGCCGCGACCTGCTCCGCATCGACACGTCCAACTTCGGCGACGACTCGGGCCCGGGGGAGCGGGTGGCCGCCGAGCACGTCGCGGGCCTGCTGGCCGAGGTCGGGCTCGACGTCGACGTCTTCGAGTCCGCGCCGGGGCGCACGAGCGTCGTGACGCGCGTCGAGGGCGCCGACCGGTCCCGGCCGGCGCTCGTCGTGCACGGCCACCTCGACGTCGTGCCCGCGCGCGCCGACGACTGGAGCGTCGACCCGTTCGCCGGCGAGGAGCGCGACGGCATGCTGTGGGGCCGCGGCGCCGTCGACATGAAGGACATGGACGCGATGATCCTCGCCGTCCTGCGGCGGATGATCCGCGACGGCCGCAAGCCCGCGCGCGACCTCGTCGTCGCGTTCTTCGCCGACGAGGAGGCCGGCGGCGTCCAGGGCGCCCAGTGGGCCGTGAACCGCCGCCCCGAGCTCTTCGAGGGCGCGACCGAGGCGGTGAGCGAGGTCGGCGGGTACAGCGTCGACGTCGACGGGCACCGGGCCTACCTCCTCCAGACGGCGGAGAAGGGCCTGTGGTGGCTGCGACTCGTCGCCGACGGCAAGGCCGGGCACGGCTCCCAGGTCAACGCCGACAACGCCGTGACGCAGCTCGCGGCCGCCGTCGCCCGGATCGGCGCGCACCGCTGGCCCCTGCGCCTCACCCCGACCGTCGACGCCCTCCTGCGCGGCGTCGCCGACCTCACCGGGCTCCCGTACGACCCGGCGGACGAGGACGGCGTCGAGCGCCTCGTGGCCGCCCTCGGGCCTGCCGCCGCGTTCGTCGGGGCCACCGTCCGGCACACCGCCAACCCGACCCAGCTCGACGCCGGCTACAAGGCCAACGTCGTCCCGGGCAGCGCGTCCGCGACCGTTGACGCGCGGTTCCTGCCCGGCTACGAGGACGAGGCCGAGGCCCGCCTGCGGGCGCTCGCGGGCGACGGCGTCCGGCTCGAGACGATCCACCGGGACGTGGCGCTCGAGGTGCCGTTCTCGGGCGGCCTCGTCGACGCGATGTCGGCGGCGCTGCTCGCCGAGGACCCCGGGGCGTCCGTCCTGCCGTACACGCTGTCGGGCGGCACCGACAACAAGTCGCTGTCCCGGCTCGGGATCACGGGCTACGGCTTCGCGCCGCTCCGCCTGCCCGCCGACCTCGACTTCGCGGGCATGTTCCACGGCGTCGACGAGCGGGTCCCGCTCGACGCGCTGCGGTTCGGGGTGCGGGTCCTCGACCGCTTCCTCGCGACCTGCTGACGGCTCCCGCCCGTACATCGGGGGCGTCGCGGCGTTGCGGGGGTGGGAGGCGCACGGGCGGGCGCGAGGCGCGGGCCCGTGCGCTCACGCGAGCAAGGTGTCGAGCATCCGTCGCAGCTGCGTGCGGTACCCGCCGCCGAACAGCACGGCGTGGACGGCCACGGGGTACAGCTGGTGGACGACGACCCGGTGCCGCCAGCCGCGTGCGAGGGCGTGCTCGGCGTGGTAGGCGGCGAGCACGGCGTCGAGGTGGGGCGCGCCGAAGAGGGCGAGCATCGCGAGGTCCGCCTCGCGGTGCCCGCCGTGCGCGGCGGGGTCGATGAGGACGGCCTCGACCTCGTCCGGGCCGCTCGCACCTGCCACGGACTCCGCCTCTCCGTGCGCCCAGAGCACGTTGCCCGACCAGAGGTCGCCGTGGACGCGTGCCGGGGCCTCGCCGGTGTCCCAGCGGGGCGCGCGGTCGGCGAGCCGCGCGAGGTCGTCGGCGTCGGCGCGCGCGAGAGCACGGCGCTCGAGCCCCTGGGCTGCCACGGGCCGCAGGCGTGCCTCGCCCCAGAATCCGGCCCACGACCCCCACGACCCCGTGGGCAGGGGGAGGGGGTCGTCCAGCGGCCCGAAGAACGCGTCCCCGGACCAGCCGGGCGGTGGGCTGCCCCAGGCGGGCGCGCCGGCGTCGTGCAGCGCGGCCAGGTCACGCCCGAACCGTGCGGCCGCCGCGGGTGTCGGTGGGACGGGCGCGATGCGCTCGAGGTCCAGGCGGTCGTCGCCGACGGCCCGCACCCGGACGACGCGCGGACCGGTGGGCCGAGCCGGCACGCCGGGCCCGTGGGCCTCCCCGAGCCAGCGCAGGCCCGCCTCCTCGCACCGGAAGAACCCGGCCGGGGCGCCGGCGCGGGCCTTGCGGAACGTGGCGCCGCCGGGCACGGGGATCAGGAGCCGGGGCTCAGAGCGTCGACTGCACGCGGATGATCCGCCGGCGCAGCTGGACCCGCCGCTCTCCGCCGACGTACAGCACGGTGCGGTGGAGCTCCCACCGGCCGTACTCCGCCTGCTCGGTCAGGGCACGCCGCGCGTCGGCGCGGCTCGTGCCCCGGTCGAAGCGCACCGTCCTGTACTCGTACTGGGCCTCGGACGTGCGGTGCGACCGGTGGGACATGGGGCCTCCTCGGGTGCCGGACCAGTTGACTGTCCATTGTGCCCCGCCCGGCGCTACCGTTCGGATATGACCGCTGACCCGCGCGCCGCCCTGGACCGACTCGTCGCCGCGCTCGAGGCGCACTACAACGCGATCGCCGCGCGCCGCAGGGACGACGACCCCGCCGTCGACGACGCGTACGACGTGCTCGCCGACGCGTTCGAGGTGTACGACGAGGCGGTCCTGCAGTCGTTCGGCGAGGTGCTGCCGTTCGCCCTCGTGGAGGACGACGACGAGGACGAGGACGACGACGACCACCACGACGACCACGACTTCGACGACGAGGACGAGGACGACCACGACTTCGAGGAGCCCGCGTTCCGCGCGGACTGAGCGGGCGGACGGACCGTTCTCACACGGACGCGGTGCTGTCCCAGCGGTCGGCGTGGTCGGCGTCCGGGCCGGACACGTCGTCCAGGGCGTCGTAGAGCTCTCCGGGGAGCACGAGATCGAGCGCGGCCAGCGACGCCCGCAGCTGGCCCGGGGTACGGGCCCCGACGACGGCGCACGCCACCCCGGCGCGCGCGAGGAGCCATGCGAGAGCGACCTCCAGGGGCTCGCGCCCCAGCCCGGCGGCCGCCGTCGCGACGGCCTCGACGACCGCCGTCGACCGCCCGTCGAGGTACTGGGACACGAAGGCGCCCAGGTGCGGTGACGCTGCCCGCGAGTCCGACGGGACGGCGCCGCGGTACTTGCCGGTGAGGACCCCGCGCCCGAGCGGCGACCACGCGAGCAGTCCCTGGCCGAGGGCCCGGGCCGCCGGGAGCGCGTCCCGCTCGACACCGCGCTGCACGAGCGAGTACTCGCGCTGCAGGCCGACGACGGGCGCCTGGGTGCGCGCCAGCAGCCCGGCGAGGTGCGACGACGCCCAGGCGGGATGGTTCGACAACCCCACGTAGCGCGCCCGCCCGGACGCCACGACGTGCTGCAGCGCGTCGGCGACCTCCTGCGGCGGGGTGACGGCGTCGGGCGTGTGCACGAGGAACAGGTCGACGTGGTCGGTGCCGAGCCGTGCGAGCGACGCGTCGAGGCCGTCCAGGAGGGAGCGCCGCGACGCGTCGGCGCGCACGCCGTCGCGGCCCCGCACGAGGCCCGCCTTGGTGCACAGGACGACGTCCGCGCGGTCGACCTGGCCGTCGAGAAGCGTCCCGAGGACCTGCTCCGCCTCGCCGCCCCCGTAGGACGCGGCGGTGTCGACGAACGTCCCGCCCGCGTCGAGGAAGTCCCGGAGCTGGTCGCCTGCGTCGAGGGCGTCCGTGTCGCGCCCCCACGTCATGGTCCCGAGCCCGAGCGCCGACACCCGCAGACCGCTGTTACCGACGAGGCGTTGCTCCATGCGCGGCAGGGTATCGTGGCGCCCCGTGTCGATGTGGCAAGCCATCCTGATGGGCCTCGTGCAAGGCCTCACCGAGTACCTGCCCGTGTCGTCGTCCGCGCACCTGCGTATCGTCGGTGAGCTGATCGGGGCCGGGGACCCGGGTGCCGCCTTCACGGCGATGATCCAGATCGGTACCGAGGCCGCGGTCCTGCTGTACTTCCGGCGCGACATCAAGCGGATCTGCGTGGCGTGGTGGCACGCCGTGACCGGTCACCAGGGCCGGGACCGCGCGGCCCGGTTCGGGGCGCACGACCCCGACGCCCGCATGGCCTGGTACATCGCGCTCGGCTCGCTGCCCATCGTGGTGCTCGGGCTCGCGTTCCAGGACGCCATCGAGACCCACTTCCGCAACCTGTGGCTCATCGCGTTCACGCTCGCCGCGTTCGGCCTCGTCCTCGGCTGGGCCGACAAGCGGGGCACCCACGCGCGGACCCTCGACGAGATGACGCCGCGCCGCGCGACCGCGTTCGGTTTCGCGCAGGCCCTCGCGCTGATCCCCGGCGTCTCCCGTTCCGGCGGCACCATCACGGCCGGTCTCATCATGGGCTTCACGCGCGAGGCCGCCGCCCGCTACTCGTTCCTCCTCGCGATCCCCGCCGTGCTGGGCTCCGGGCTGTTCGAGCTGGCGAAGGCCGTCGGGGGCGACGCGGCCCCCGGGACGCCCGGCTTCGCCCCCACCCTGGTGGCGACGATCGTGTCGTTCCTCGTCGGGTACGTCGTGATCATCGGCTTCCTCAAGATCGTCTCCACGTTCTCGTACAAGCCGTTCGTGGTCTACCGGATCGGCCTCGCGATCCTCGTCGCGCTGCTCCTGCTCGGCGGGGTGCTCGAGCCCGTCGGGAACCTCGCCGGCGCCGTCTGACGGCCGCCCCGCACGCCGTCGGGCCGCACAACCGGCGTGAGGCGGACCGGCAGGGGGCGGGGGCGAACCCACCTAGACTGGGCGCGTGCACTCCTGGCCCGCGCCGCAGATCCCCGCCCTCCCGTCGGCCCCGAGCGGCTCCGGCCCCGCAGAGGTGCGGGTCCACGACTCCAGCACCGGTGAGCTCGTCGTCGCCGCGCCCGGGCAGCACGCCCGGATGTACGTGTGCGGCATCACGCCCTACGACGCCACCCACCTCGGCCACGCCGCCACCTACGTCGCGTTCGACCTCCTGCAGCGCGCCTGGCGCGACGCCGGGAAGAAGGTCACCTACGCGTCCAACGTGACCGACGTCGACGACCCGCTCCTCGAGCGTGCCGAGGCCACCGACGCCGACTGGCGCGAGCTCGCCGCCTCCCAGACCGCGCTCTTCGCGGAGGACATGGCGGCGCTCGGCGTCGTCCCGCCCGACGTGTACGTCGGCGCCGTCGAGTCCGTGCCCGACGTCGCCCGCGCCGTGAGCGCGCTCCTCGCGTCCGGCGCCGCGTACCGGGTGCCGCTCGAGGAGGGTGCCGGGGGAGACCGGCCCGACCTCGGCGACGTGTACGCCGACCTGTCCGCCGACGACGCCTTCGGGGCCGTGTCCCGCCTCGACCGCGAGGACATGCTCGCGCTGTTCGCCGAGCGCGGCGGCGACCCCGACCGACCCGGCAAGCGCGACGCCCTCGACCCGCTCCTCTGGCGTCGCGAGCGCACGGGCGAGCCGGCTTGGGACGGTGGCGACCTCGGCACCGGACGCCCCGGCTGGCACATCGAGTGCGCCCTCATCGGTGCCCACGGGCTCGGGCCGGCGTTCGACGTCCAGGGCGGCGGCGTCGACCTGCTCTTCCCGCACCACGAGATGTCCAGCTCGCACCTGCGCGTCCTGCCCGACGACGTCTTCGACGCCACCGGCCCCGACGCCGCCGACGCGCCCGCGGTGTCCACGGTGCCCGCCGCCGGGCGGGCCGCCCGCGTGAACCTGCACGCCGCCCTGCTCGCCTACGAGGGCGAGAAGATGAGCAAGTCCCGCGGGAACCTCGTCTTCGTGTCCGTGCTCCGCCGGGCCGGCGTCGACCCCATGGCGATCCGCCTCGCGATCCTCGCCCACCACTACCGCACCCCCTGGGAGTGGACCGACCAGGACCTCACCACCGCCCAGGCCCGCCTCGACCGGTGGCGTGCCGCGCTCGCCGGCAACGGCGGCCCGTCCGCGGACGAGACGCTGGCCGCCGTGCGCGCCGCCGTCGCGGACGACCTCGACGCCCCCCGCGCCCTCGCCGCCGTCGACGCCTGGGCCGACCGGGCGCTCGCGGGCGGTGCGAGCGACGGCGACGACTGGGTCGAGGGCGCGCCCGGCGTCGTCGCGCGGGCCGTCGACGCCCTGCTCGGCGTCCGGTTGTGACCTCGGGGGGCCGCCCGACGGCGAAGGGCGCGGGGCAGTCGACGCGCACGTGCTGAGCGACGACCGGGCGCGGCTCGACCTCGACGCCGTGTGGGCGTTCCTCTCGCAGGACGCGCACCGGGGCCGGTGACGCACCCGCGCCGACCTCGAGGCGCGATGGGACGAAGAGTCACGCTCGAGGCGGCCAACCGCCGCCCGGCACGGTCAGGCGGCGAACGCGATCCTCACGGTCAGGCGAGGACGACGTCGGCGGCCGAGGCGACCGCGAACGCCTGCCCGGGGTAGCGCAGTCCCGCGAAGTACCGGTTCGTGTGCGCGACGACCTGCTCGCCCGTGATCGTGACGTCCTGCCACGTGGAGTCCGTGGTCGTGTGGGCGTCGCCCACGAGGGTGACGTCGTAACCGCGTGCGGCGGCGGCTTGTGCGGTGGTGCGCACGCAGTAGTCCGTCTGCGCCCCGGCGACGACGAGCCGGCCCACGCCCGCGGTGTGGAGCACGTCGGCGAGATCCGTCCCGGCGAAGGAGTCGCGGTACGTCTTGCCGACCGCCGGCTCGCCGGCGCCGACCTCGAGGCCGCCCGCGAGCTCCCACGCCTCGCTGCCGTGCTCGAGGCCGGGGCCGTGGTCCTGCACCCACACGACGGGCGTCCCCTCGCTCCGCGCCCGCTCGACGAGCCGGCGGGTCCGTGCCAGGACGCCGTCGGCGTCGTGGCAGCCCGGCAGGACGCCGTTCTGAAGGTCGATCACGAGCAGGGCAGAGCGTCGAGCGGTCACGGCGTCATGGTGCCAGACGGGGCGTCGCCGGCGTCGAGCCGTCTCTTCACGTCGTCGGCCGGAGGACCGGGCTGGGCTCGAACCTGTCAGAACGGCGGGTCCGACGACGGCGCTCGTGGACCTGCTGTCGCGGGCGCGGAGACGGTCGCGGGCGCCGAAACATGGGTGCGGCCTGTCGGCGAGGTCCACGTCACCGAGCCGGGCGGCGCGTCCAGGTCCGCGCTCGGTGCCGGTCGCCACGACGTCTCGTGCTTGAGGCGGTGGTGGTGGCGGCAGAGGTGGACGAGGTTGTCGGCATCGGTCGAGCCGCCGTCGACGAACGCGACGACATGGTCGACGTCGCACCGCGCCGCTCGGCGACCGCAACCGGGGAATCGGCAGGTGGCGTCCCGGACGGCGAGGTGACGTCGGAGGTCCGCCGGGACGGCGTACGACTCCCGCCCTACCGACAGCACGGCCCCGGTGTGCGGATGGGTGAGGATCCGGGTGAACGACGGGGCGCCGGCGGCCAGCTCGCGGGCGGTGTCGGCGTCGATCGGGCCGTACCCGTCGAGTTCGCCGGGTTCGTCGCCGCGACCGAGGAGCGTCATCGCCGGGATCGTCACGTGGACCCGAGGGGCGAGGCTGCGAGCCAGGTGGGCGAGGCCGGCGGCGGAGGCGTCGTCCTCGGCGAGCCGCCGATCGTCGTCGCGACCACTCCACTCGTCGCGCTGGTGCGCCGTCGCGCCCGGCTGCGGGGCGGCCGGGCCGGCGGCGCTCGGCCGACGACCGGCCGGTGCGACGCTCGCCAGCACGGTGCTGGCAGTGCCGTCGGCGTCGTCGAGGAGGAGCGCCGCCAGCACGTCGGCACGGAGCTGGTCCGGGGTGCGTTCCTCGCCGCGGTGTGCCAGCGTTCCGGCGGCGTGGTCCAGGCGATCCATCACGGCGTGGCCGGTGGCCGCGGGGAGGAACGCGGTGAGCCAGCTCATGCCGTCGGGCGAGGGGTCGAGGCTGACTCGACGGTCGACCGCGGCTCGGCGGTGCCGTTCCGTCGGTGCCTCGGGGTGGACCCGTTCGCGAGCGCGCCGGAGGTGGCGTGCGAGACCCGTCGGCGTCGTCGCATGCGCGCGGGCGAGCCCGGCCTCCTCGACGGCGCGGGCTGCGCCGGGCTCGAGACCCGCGGTGTGCTCGCTCACGACCTGGGCGTGCCGGTAGGAGATGCTGCCGGAGCCGAGCGCCTCGAGCGTCGCGGGAAGGTCGTGGACGAGGGCGTGGGCGTCCTCGACGAGCGCGCGCGTCGTGCCCTCCGGGAGCAGGAGTGCGGTCGCGAGGTCGGCGATGAACGCCCGCTCCGCAAGCTCCGCGCGGGCTGCGAGCGTCGGCCCGCGTGCGGCGTCGGACCCGGGGCGCAGGAGCGCTGCCTCGGCGGCGGGGACCTGGCGCCGGGCCGCATCCACGAGGACGGTGCGGAACGCGGTCAGCCGGCGGATCGCCGTCTCGACCTGGACGATCGTGTCGATCGCCTCGCCGAGCACCTCGACCTCGGTGAGATCGGGCCCGACCGGACCGACGCTCGCCGGGTCACCGGGCCGGGCGACGGAACCCGGTACGGCGCGCGCCACCGTGCGCTCGCCCGCGATCGCCGTCGTCGTCATGCCCCCAGTCAACACGGGGCCACTGACACGAAGTCGAACGGATGTTCGAACGACTGGGTTGAACCGAAGCGGGCGTGCCGCTCCGATCAGAGGGCGCGGTAGTAGTGCACAACCGGCAGGCGAGTGAACCCGTTCCTTTCGTAGAGGGATCGCGCGGACGCGTGGCCGTCGTCGCCGCCGGTCCAGACGTTCGCGAACGCGCAGCCCTCTCGTCGCATGAGATCGAGCGCGGCTTCCAGGAGTCGCTGACCGGTCCCGCGGCCCTGCGCCGTCGGGTCCACGGCGATCAGCTCGAGGTCGGCGGGACGCGTGCCTTGGTTGTCCACCTCGCCGAGAACGACGACCGCGAAGCCGACCACCCGACCGTCCGACTCGGCCACGAGCGTCGTGTCAGGGTGCCCGCCACACGTGGTCCTGACCGTGGCCGCCTGGGACCGGTGCCAGTCCGGGTACGCGAGCGCGTACAGCTCCTCGCCCAGGACGGCACGCCACGCGTCGAACACGGGCTCCCACGCCTGGAGCGCGAGCGCGGTGAGGGCGTCGAGGTCGGACGCGCGGAACGTCCTGAGCGTGACGGGCACGAGCACGAGCAAAGACTATGGAGCCCCACTCTCACGCCCCATCCGATTTCCCTGCCGTCGGGTCGCGGCTCGTCTATCTGGGCGGGGCGACGACGACCTGGACGTCGTCCTCGTAGACGACCCGCCCGGGCGCCAGGGTGCGCCGTTCGACGCACGCCACGCCGTAGCGCTCGAGGAGCGCGACATACGCACGTGCGATCTCGATCAGCTCGACCGCGGTGCTCTTGAACCATGCCTGGGCGCCGGGGTTCGCGACGTCGTCGTACACCGCGGCGTCGACGGTCGACGGGTCGGCGTAGGCCGCGTTGCACCAGTCGTTGCTGCTGCGCCACCAGGCGTGGTCTGTGGACGAGAGCCGACCCGCTCGCGCGAGCCCGTTCGCCAGCGCGAAGACGCCGGGCCGGCGCCCTCGGGCGTTCGTGACGGGGCTCTCGAACCGCACGAGCTCGACGCGAGGCGCGACGACCGACGCCGGGCCGGGCTCCCGGTCAGCCGGCCCGTCGTCGGCGCCAGCTGGTGAGACGGCCTCGTCCAGGTCGCGCACGGAGACGTCGGGTCAGCCCTGGCGGCCGTCGTCGCGGCGGCGCAGGTACCGCTCGAACTCGCGGGCGATGGCCTCGCCCGACGCCTCCGGCAGCTCGGCGGTGTCCTTGGCCTCCTCCAGCTGCCGGACGTACTCGGCGATCTCGGGGTCCTCGGACGCGAGCTCGTCGACGCCGGTCTGCCACGCCGCGGCGTCCTCGGGCAGGTCCCCGAGGGGGATCGGCTCGGACAGCAGGTCCTCCACGCGCGACAGGATCGCGAGCGTCGCCTTCGGGGACGGGGGCTGCCCGACGTAGTGCGGCACGGCCGCCCACAGCGACACGGACGCGCACCCGTGCTCGGCGGCCGAGTGCTGCAGGACGCCGACGATGCCGGTCGGCCCCTCGTAGGCGGTGGGCTCGACGTCGAGGACGGCCTGCAGGCCCACGGACTCGCTCGTCGCGGTCAGCGGGATCGGCCGGGTGTGCGGGACGTCGGCGAGCAGCGCCCCGAGGGTCACGACGGTCTCGACGTCGTGCTCGTCCGCGTGCCGCAGGAGCTCGCCGCAGTATGACCGCCACCGCATCGACGGCTCGATCCCGCGGACCAGGACCACGGTCCGGCCGCTCGTCGGGAGGGTCGCGGTCCAGACCGTCGTCGTGGGCCACTCGATGGCCCGCTTGCCGTCCTCGCCGACCACGACCTGCGGGCGGTTCACCTGGAAGTCGTGGTACTCCTCGGGGTCGAGCCGCGCGACCTCGACCGCACCCCACACGTCCTGGAGGTGCTCGATCGCGGCCGTCGCCGCGCCGCCCGCGTCGTTCCACCCCTCGAAGGCAGCGAGCATCACGGCGCGTCCGGGACGCGGGGCGGAGGGCGCAGCCTGGGGATCGGTCATCGCTCCAGCCTAAGGGGCGCGGGACGCCGCGCGTGGGCGCCCACCTACGATGGTGCGGTGAGCGAACAGTCCCCCTCGAACCCCCTGACCACCCCGACGACGCCCGCCGCGGTGCTCTGGGACCTCGACGGGACCCTCGTCAACACCGAGCCCTACTGGATGACCGCGGAGACCGAGCTCGTCGCCGAGCACGGCCTCACCTGGACCTACCAGGACGGCCTCACCCTCGTCGGGCGGCCGCTGCTGGAGTCCGCGAGCCTCATCGCCGCCCACGGCGTCCCGCTCAGCCCCGAGGAGATCGTCGAGCGGCTCGTCGGCCGCATGGTCGAGCACCTGCACGACGCCGTCCCGTGGCAGCCGGGCGCGCGCGAGCTCCTCGCCGGCCTGCGCGACGCCGGCATCCCGTGCGCGCTCGTCACCATGTCCTACCGGGTGCTCGCCGAGGCCGTCGTCGAGGCCGTGCCCGAGGGGACGTTCCGCGCCGTCGTCTGCGGCGACGAGGTCACGCATGGCAAGCCCCACCCCGAGCCCTACCTGCGGGCCGCCGAGCAGCTCGGGGTGGACCCGGCCGCCTGCGTCGCCGTGGAGGACTCGCGGCCCGGGATCGCGTCCGCCCTCGCGTCGGGCGCCCGGACCGTCGGCGTGCAGGTCGTCGTACCCGTCGAGCCCGCGCCCGGTCTGACCCGGGTCGCGTCGCTCGACCAGCTCGACGTCCGCACCCTGGGACGGATCGCGGCAGGCGAGACCCTCGACCTGCTCGAGGCCGCCGCCGGCTGACCGGGGGCCGCGCGCCAGCCGCCGGCCCGTCGCGTCACAGCCCCGGCGCGACCCCCAACGCCCGCACGGACGCCTCGACCGGGTACGGCGGGGGAGTGCCCCCGAACTCCGGGCACGACGCCTGGTGCGCGCACCACCCGCACAGCGCGGACCGCCGCGGAGGGAAGTGCCCGGCACGCGCCATCGACTCGATGCCCGACCACACGGCCCGCACCCGCTGCTCGGTGTGCTCGAGCGCAGCCTCGGTCGGCTCCGACCGCAGCACCTGACCGTCGCCCAGGTAGACGAGCTGCAGCATGCGCGGCACCCTGCCGGTCTCCCGCCACAGCACCAGGCCGTAGAACCGCATCTGGAACTCCGCGGACCCGCCGTAGCCCGGGCGGGGCGCCCGCCCGGACTTGTAGTCCACGACCCGCACCTCTCCCGACGGCGCCACGTCCAGCCGGTCCACGATTCCCCGCAGCTGCGGCCCGTCCACCAGCTGGTGACGCACCGCGAGCTCGCGGGAGCGCGGCTCCAGCCGGTTCGGGTCCTCGAGGCGGAAGTAGGTGCCCACCAGCTCCCCGGCGCGCCCCAGCCACGCCTCCAGCCCCGCCGCGTCCCCGACGAGGTCCGCGTACTCCGGGCGCGCCTCCTGCAACGACTCCCACTGCGGCCCCAGCAGCGACAGCGCGTGCTCCGGCGTCCGGTCGCCCGCCGCTGCGTCGTACAGCCGCTCCAGCACGGCGTGCACCAACGTGCCGCGCGCAGCCGCCTCGCTCGGCGGCTCCGGCAGCCGGTCCACCACCCGGAACCGGAACAGCAGCGGGCACTGCATGAAGTCGTTGGCGCGCGACGGCGACAGCCCGGGCACCCGCGCCTCCGCCGGGTCCGGTGCGCCCGGCCCCGGCACGGTCAGGGTCTCGATCTCGTCCGTCACAGCCACGCCCAGGACCCTAGCCGCCGGCACCCACCCCGCCCGGCGCCCTCCACAGGACGGGGCCCCGCGCCGTCGCCGCCGTCCCCAGGGTCGCCCCCGCGCCCAGCGCCGGCCCAGCCGCGACCACTAGGCTGACCAGGTGAGTCAGACCCCCGCCCCCCGCGGGCGCCGCCCGCGCCGCACCTCCTCCGGCTGGGTCATCGGTCGACTCGCCGGAGCCCCCGTCGTCGTCACCCCCTCGTGGTTCGTCGCCGCCGCCGTCCTCACCGTCCTCTTCGCCCCGACCGTGCGCTTCGTCGCGCCCGACCTCGGCATCGGGACCTACGTCGTCGCGCTCGCCTTCGTGCTGCTCCTCTTCCTCTCCGTGTTCCTCCACGAGGCCGCGCACGCCCTCGTCGCCCGCGCCCGCGGGCACGAGGTCCACGAGCTCGCCCTCACCCTCTGGGGCGGCCACACCGCGTACGGGGGCGGCGGCGGACCGCTCGACGCGTTCCTCGTCGCCGTCGTCGGGCCCGTCACCAACCTGGCGCTCGCGGCCGCCTTCTGGGGCGTCTTCCAGCCCGTGCGCCACGACGCGTCGATCGCCGGCCTGCTCCTGTACGCCGGTGCCTTCTCCAACGCGTTCGTCGGGATCTTCAACCTCCTGCCCGGTCTCCCGCTCGACGGCGGCCAGATGCTCGAGTCCGCCGTCTGGGGCGCGACGGGCAACCGTGAGAAGGGCACCGTCGCCGCCGGCTGGGTCGGACGCCTCGTGGCGCTCGCGGTCATCGCGTGGGTGGTGCTCTGGCCGCTCGGCCGAGGGGAGCAGCCCTCGCTCACGACCGTGATCTGGGGTGTCCTCATCGGCGGGTTCCTGTGGCAGGGGGCGTCGCAGGCCGTCGCGTCGGGCAAGGCGCGCGCGGCCGTCGCGCACCTGCGCGCCGCGGACCTCATGCTCCCGGTCCGGCTCGTCTACGACACGGGTACCGTCGCGGACGCGCGGAGCGTGAGCCTGCCGCACCACGCGCTCGTCGTCGTCGACCGCGCCGGCACGGCCGTCGGCGCCGTCGACCCGCAGGCCCTCGCGTCCGTCCCCGAGGCCTCCGCCGCGACCACACCGGTCACGGCGGTCGCCCAGACGCTCGGGGCCGACGCGATCGTCGACGTCGAGACCGCGGGAGGCGACCTCGTCGGGACGGTCGCGGAGGCCGCGTCGCACGCGCCCGTGCTCGCCGTCATGCGCGCGGGCTCGGTCGTCGGCCTGCTCCCCGTGCAGACGGTCGTCGACGCGGTGCGGAGGGCGAACACCAAGCCCGCCTGACCGCGCCGCCTAGGATGGTCGACCGTGACTTCCGACGACACGACCGACGCCGTGCCCGCGACCCCCGAGGCGACCGCGACGGGCGCCGACCTGCGCCGCGGTCCGTTCCGCGCGGGCGACAAGGTCCAGCTCACCGACCCCAAGGGCCGGCTGCACACGATCACGCTCGACCCGGGCGCGACGTTCCACACGCACCGCGGCTACTTCGCGCACGACGCGCTCATCGGCGCGCCCGAGGGCCAGGTCGTCACGAGCACGGGCGGGACGGAGTACGTCGCGCTCCGGCCGCTGCTGTCCGACTACGTCCTCTCGATGCCGCGCGGTGCCGCAGTCGTGTACCCCAAGGACTCCGGCCAGATCGTCACGATGGCCGACATCTACCCGGGTGCGCGCGTCGTCGAGGCGGGCGTCGGCTCGGGGGCCCTGACGCTCTCGCTGCTGCGCGCCGTCGGCGACGGCGGGTCGCTCCACTCGATCGAGCGGCGCGAGGACTTCGCGGCCATCGCGCGCGGCAACGTCGAGACGTTCTTCGGCGGTCCGCACCCGGCGTGGCGCCTCAGCGTCGGCGACCTCGCCGACGTGCTGCCCACGGTCGCCGCGCCCGGCACCGTCGACCGGGTCGTGCTCGACATGCTCGCGCCCTGGGAGAACCTGGCGGCGGTCGCGGACGCGCTCACGCCCGGCGGCGTCCTGTGCTGCTACGTCGCGACGACGACGCAGCTCTCCCGCCTCGCGGAGGACGTGCGCGACGACGGCCGCTACACCGAGCCGACGGCCTGGGAGTCGTTCGTCCGCGGCTGGCACCTCGAGGGCCTCGCCGTGCGGCCCGAGCACCGGATGATGGGCCACACCGGCTTCCTCCTGACCACCCGGCGCCTCGCGGACGGCGTCCAGGCGCCCGAGCGCAAGCGGCGTCCCGCCAAGGGGGCGTACCCCGTCGACGGCGGAGCGACCGACGGCGCCGGGGACGGGGCGGCCGCGGACGGCGGCACCGAGTGGACCGAGGAGGCGCTCGGCGAGCGGCCCGTCTCGCCCAAGAAGATCCGACGCGTGCGGCGGAGCGTCGGGCAGGCCCCCGACCAGGCCTGACGCCGGTCCCTGCCCCGGGCGGCGCCGGTGTGACGCCCGCCACGTGAAGGTCGCGTGTCGCTGCGTGGAACGTCCGGCGCGTCGTGGGTGTTGCCGACTAAGGTCGAAGTCCCACAACCGGGGAGGACGAGATGACCGACGCCCCCATCCGCGACCCGCGCGACCAGCAGCTCACGCTGCTCGCCGCCAAGAACGAACGGCTCGCCGACGCCCTCGTCGCCGCCCGTGACCAGATCGTCGAGCTCAAGCGCCAGATCGACGAGCTCGCCAAGCCCCCGGGCACCTACGCCGTCTTCGTCGGGGGCCGCCCCGACGGGACCGTCGACATCATGTCGGCAGGCCGCAAGATGCACGTCGGCACGAGCCCGTCGCTCGACGTGGCCTCGCTGCGCCCCGGCCAGGAGGTCAAGCTCAACGAGGCGATGACCGTCGTCGAGGCGGGCGGCTTCGAGAGGATCGGCGAGCTCGTGACCGTCAAGGAGCTCCTGCCCGAGGGCCGGGTGCTCGTCGTCGGGCGGGCCGACGAGGAGCGTGTCGCGCGCGTGGCCGGGTCCGTGACGGACCAGGTGCGCGTCGGCGACGCCGTCACGATCGACACGCGCTCGGGCTTCGTGTTCGAGCGGATCCCGAAGTCGGACGTCGAGGAGCTCGTCCTCGAGGAGGTCCCGGACATCCACTACGCGGACATCGGTGGCCTGGGCCCGCAGATCGACCAGATCCGCGACGCCGTCGAGCTGCCGTTCGCGCACCCCGACCTGTTCCGGGAGCACGGCCTGCGCCCGCCCAAGGGCGTGCTGCTCTACGGCCCGCCCGGGTGCGGCAAGACGCTCATCGCCAAGGCGGTCGCGAACTCGCTCGCCCAGATGGTGGGGGAG
This sequence comes from Luteimicrobium sp. NPDC057192, assembly GCF_042670205.1. NCBI lineage: Bacteria > Bacillati > Actinomycetota > Actinomycetes > Micrococcales > Luteimicrobium > Luteimicrobium sp. NPDC057192. Next base: position 164,764 of record NZ_JBHUWD010000002.1, read on the forward strand.
CGCCGCGCCGCCGAGTCCGGTGTCCAGGCCGCAGGCGAGAGCGTCCAGAGCTACTTCCTCAACATCAAGGGCCCCGAGCTCCTCAACAAGTACGTGGGCGAGACCGAGCGCCACATCCGGCTGATCTTCGCCCGGGCGCGGGAGAAGGCGAGCGAGGGTATGCCCGTGGTCGTCTTCTTCGACGAGATGGAGTCGCTGTTCCGCACGCGCGGCACCGGTCTGTCGTCCGACGTGGAGACGACGATCGTGCCCCAGCTGCTGTCGGAGATCGACGGCGTCGAGCGCCTCGACAACGTCATCGTCATCGGTGCCTCGAACCGCGAGGACATGATCGACCCCGCGATCCTGCGGCCGGGACGCCTCGACGTGAAGATCCGCATCGAGCGGCCCGACGCCGAGGGCGCCAAGGAGATCTTCGGCAAGTACCTCACGACCGACCTGCCGATCCACCCCGACGACCTCGCCGAGCACCACGACGACGCCGCCGAGGCCATCGACGCGATGGTGCACGCCGTCGTCGAGCGCATCTACTCCGAGGACGACGAGAACCGGTTCCTCGAGGTCACGTACGCGTCGGGCGACAAGGAGGTCCTCTACTTCAAGGACTTCAACTCGGGCGCGATGATCCAGAACATCGTCGACCGGGCCAAGAAGACCGCGATCAAGGACTTCCTGACGACGGGCCAGCGCGGCCTGCGCGTCGACCACCTGCTGTCGGCGTGCGTCGACGAGTTCAAGGAGAACGAGGACCTGCCCAACACCACCAACCCCGACGACTGGGCCCGGATCAGCGGCAAGAAGGGCGAGCGCATCGTCTTCATCCGCACGATCGTCGAGAAGAAGGGCAAGGCCGCCGCCGCGGCGCGCACCATCGACACCGTCACCAACACCGGGCAGTACCTGTGACGGGACCCTCCCCGGTGGCCGCGGCCGAGGGCCTCGGTCCCCTCTCCGTCCGGCGTGTCATGGGCATCGAGACGGAGTACGGCGTCCTCCAGCCCGGGCGGCCCTACGCGAACCCGATGCTGCTGTCGTCCCAGGTCGTGACGACGTACCGTGCCCTCGCCTCGCTCGGCGGGGGTCGCGGCGCCCGCTGGGACTACGACGACGAGGACCCCCTGCACGATGCGCGGGGCTTCCACCTGCGCCGCGCTTCGGCGCACCCGTCGCTGCTCACCGACGACCCGGACCGGCCCGTCGCGCCGGGGCCGGTGTCGTCGAACGGCAGCGGCGGCTCGACGGAGGAGCTCGAGCGCCCGGAGGCCGAGGAGTACGACGACCCGAGCGCCGCGAACGTCATCCTCACCAACGGCGCCCGCCTCTACGTCGACCACGCGCACCCCGAGTACTCGTCCCCGGAGGTCACGGGCCCGCGCGAGGCGGTGCGGTTCGACGTCGCCGGGGAGCGGGTCATGCTCGCGGCGGCGCGGGAGCTCGCGCCCTTCCCGGGCGGGCCGGTCGCGCTCTACAAGAACAACGTGGACGGCAAGGGTGCGAGCTACGGGTGCCACGAGAACTTCCTCGTGCGCCGCGACGTGCCGTTCGCCGAGCTCGCCCAGCTCCTCATCCCGTTCCTCGTGACGCGCCAGGTGTTCGCGGGGGCGGGGCGCGTCGGGCTCGGGCAGACGGGTGCCGAGGCGGGCTTCCAGCTCTCCCAGCGCGCCGACTACGTCGAGGCGGAGATCGGCCTCGAGACCACGCTGCGACGACCCATCGTCAACACGCGGGACGAGCCGCACGCCGACCGCCAGCGGTGGCGCCGGCTGCACCTCATCATCGGGGACGCGAACCTGCTCGAGGTGGCGACGTACCTCAAGCTCGGCACGACGTCGCTCGTCCTGGGCGTGATCGAGCGGCGCGACGAGCTGGCCGCCGTGCACGCGCGGCTCGCCGCGCTGCGCCTCGTGGACCCCGTCGCCGACGTCCAGGCCGTGAGCCACGACACGACCCTCACGACGAGGCTCCGGCTGGTCGACGGGCGTGAGCTGACCGCGCTCGAGATCCAGCGCGCCTACCTCGACGCGGTGCACGAGGCGCTCGGCGTCCTCGCACCGGACGGGCCCGACGACGAGACGCGGGCCGTCGTGGAGCGGTGGGAGCGCGTGCTCCACGGCCTCGAGCACGACCGCGCGAGCGTCGCGGGACAGGTCGAGTGGGTCGCCAAGCTCCGCATCCTCGACGGGCTGCGCCGCCGCGACGGCCTCGACTGGGAGCACCCGCGCCTGGCCGCGACCGACCTGCAGTGGTCGGACGTCCGGCCCGAGCGCGGCATCTACCACCGGCTCCTCGCCAAGGACGCGGTCGAGCGGGTCGTCACGGAGCAGGAGGTCGCGCGCGCCGTCCACCACCCGCCGGACGACACGCGCGCCTACTTCCGCGGCGAGGTCATGGCCCGGTACGGCGAGCACGTCTCGGCGGCGAGCTGGGACTCGATCATCTTCGACGTCCCCGGCGCGCCGTCGTTGCAGCGCGTCCCCATGCCCGACCCGGAGCGCGGCACACGCCGGCACCTGGGCGAGCTGCTGGACCGCAGCGAGGACGCGTCTGCGCTGCTCGCGGGCCTGTCGGGCACGTGACGGACGGCGTGGACGGGCCAGCCGGGCGGGCCGCCACGGCCTAGGCTGGACACGGAACGGATCACCGGGACCGCACGGCCCCGGGGACCGACGAGCACGAAGGAGACGACGATGGCAGGTCGCGAGCAGCAGCAGCACGTCCGCCGCGAGGACGACGTCCCGGACGACGACGCCACCCCCACCCCGCCCCCGGCGGCGCCGCAGGGTCAGGACGCCGACGTCGACGCGCTCCTCGACGACATCGACGACGTCCTCGAGGCGAACGCCGAGCAGTTCGTCCGTGGGTTCGTCCAGAAGGGCGGGCAGTAGGACGCCGATGACTCCCGAGGCAGACGCGAGGCTCCCTCGCGCGTTCACCACACCCGGCTCCGCGTCGTTCGTGGAGTTCCTGGCGGCGCACGACCCGGGCCTCCTCCCGGCGGGCCGTGTGCTGCCCGCCGGTGACGCCCCCGCGGCGCCGCACGGCACGACGATCGTCGCGGTCACGTACGAGGGCGGCGTCGTCATGGCGGGCGACCGGCGGGCGACCGCGGGCGCCATGATCGCGAGCCGCGAGATCGAGAAGGTGTTCCCGGCGGACGAGTACTCGGCGGTCGGGATCGCGGGCAGCGCCGGGCTGGCGCTCGAGCTCGTGCGCCTCTACCAGCTCGAGCTCGAGCACTACGAGAAGATCGAGGGCTCGCTGCTCTCGCTCGACGGCAAGGCGAACCGCCTGTCGACGATGATCCGGTCCAACCTGGGTCTCGCGATGCAGGGCCTCGCCGTCGTGCCGCTGTTCGCGGGCTACGACCTGGACCGGGGCGCGGGCCGGATCTTCTCCTACGACGTGACCGGGGGGCGCTACGAGGAGCACGACCACCACAGCGTGGGCTCGGGCTCGGTGTTCGCGCGGGGCGCCCTGAAGAAGCTGTGGCGCCCCGGGCTGGACGCCGCGGGCGCGGTGCACGTCGCCGTCGAGGCGCTCTACGACGCCGCCGACGACGACTCCGCGACCGGCGGCCCCGACCCCGTGCGCCGGATCTGGCCGGTCGTCGCGACGGTCGACGCGGCGGGCTACCAGCGCGTCGGCGACGACGAGCTCGCGGCGCTGGCCGGTGAGATCGTCGCCGAGCGGACCGCCGCGAACGACGCGCGCGCGAGCGTCCGTCGCCCGGGCGCGGCCCGCACGTCCGCGACCAACGCCTCCGACGAGCCGCGGCCCGCGCCGCACGACCCGGACGCCGACCGTGCCCGCGGCACCGACCGTGCCGACGCTGAGGGAGACCCTGCATGAGCATGCCGTTCTACGTCTCGCCCGAGCAGCTCATGAAGGACCGGGCGGACTACGCGCGCAAGGGGATCGCGCGAGGCCGCTCGGTCGTCGTCCTGCAGTACGACGACGGCATCGCCTTCGCGACGCAGAACCCGTCGCGCGCGCTGCACAAGATCTCCGAGATCTACGACCGGATCGCGTTCGCGGCGGTCGGCAAGTACAACGAGTTCGAGAACCTGCGGGTCGCGGGCGTGCGCTACGCGGACCTGCGCGGGTACTCCTACGACCGGTCCGACGTCACGGCGCGCGGCCTCGCGAACGCCTACGCGCAGACCCTCGGCACGGTCTTCACGACGGAGTCCAAGCCGCTCGAGGTCGAGATCGTCGTCGCCGAGGTCGCGGACGAGCCGGCGAGGGACCAGATCTACCGCCTGTCGTACGACGGGTCGGTCGCGGACGAGCACGGCGTCGTCGCGATGGGCGGGCAGGCCGAGGAGCTCGGTGCCCGGCTGCGTGAGGAGTGGCACGAGGGCATGACGCTGCCGCAGGTCCTCGCGCTCGCGACGCGCGCCCTCGGCACGGGCGGCGAGCCCGCGGAGGGCGAGGGCGCGGAGCCCCAGGACGTGCCCGCCTCCCAGCTCGAGGCCGCGGTGCTCGAGCGGACCTCCCGGCGGCGGGCGTTCCGGCGGCTGCCCACGGCCACGCTCGAGCAGCTCCTCGGCCGCCGCTAGGCCGCGGGAAGACAGGAGACCCCCATGGACCGACGCATCTTCGGGCTCGAGACGGAGTACGGCGTGACGTGCGCCGCCGACGACGGCCGCGGCCTGTCCGCGGACGAGATCGCGCGCTACCTGTTCCGCAAGGTCGTGGCGTGGGGGCGGTCGTCGAACGTCTTCCTGCGCAACGGCTCGCGGCTGTACCTGGACGTCGGCTCGCACCCCGAGTACGCGACGGCGGAGTGCGACGACGTGCGGCAGCTCGTCGCGTACGACCGGGGCGGCGAGCGCATCCTCGAGGGGCTCGTCGCCGACGCGCAGCAGCGCCTCGAGCACGAGGGCCTCGCGGGCCGGATCCACCTGTTCAAGAACAACACGGACTCGGCCGGGAACTCGTACGGCTGCCACGAGAACTACCTCGTGCGCCGCCAGGGCGACTTCGCGCGCCTGTCGGACGTGCTGGTCCCGTTCCTCATCACCCGCCAGATCCTCACGGGCGCGGGCAAGGTCCTCGCGACCCCCCGCGGCGCGACGTACACGCTCTCGCAGCGCGCCGACCACATCTGGGAGGCCGTCTCGAGCGCGACCACGCGGTCCCGCCCGATCATCAACACGCGCGACGAGCCGCACGCCGACGCCGAGAGCTACCGGCGCCTGCACGTCATCGTCGGCGACTCGTCCATGGCCGAGCCGACGACGGTCCTCAAGGTCGGCGCGACCGACCTCGTGCTGCGCCTCGTCGAGGCGGGTGTGCCGATGCGCGACCTCGGGCTCGAGAACCCGATCCGGGCGATCCGCGACATCTCGCACGACGTCACGGCCAAGGTGCCGGTCCAGCTCGCGAACGGGAGGACGGCCACCGCGATCGAGCTGCAGTCCGAGTACCTCCAGCGGGTCAAGGACCACGTGGACGCCCACGTCGAGCCGACGCCCATGATCAAGCAGGTCCTCGACCTGTGGGAGCGCGGCCTGCGCGCCCTCGAGTCGGGCGACCTGTCGCTCGTCGACCGCGAGCTCGACTGGGTGATCAAGCTCAAGCTCATCCAGCGGTACCAGGCCAAGCACGGCCTCGCCCTGACGGACCCGCGGATCGCGCGCCTCGACCTGGCCTACCACGACATCTCGCGCACCGACGGGCTGTACAACCTCATGGCCCAGCGCGGCCTCGTCGAGCGGGTCGTGTCGGACCTCGAGGTCTTCGAGTCGACGGCCGTGCCGCCGCAGACGACGCGCGCCAAGCTGCGCGGCGACTTCGTGCGCGCCGCGCAGGAGGCCCGCCGCGACTACACGGTCGACTGGGTGCACCTCAAGCTCAACGACCAGGCGCAGCGCACCGTGCTGTGCAAGGACCCGTTCCGCAACGTCGACGACCGGGTGGAGCGCCTCATCGAGTCGATGTGAGCGGTCGCGCGCCCGGGCGGTGCGCGCCGCCGGGTTCAGGTGGCCCCGGGTTGACCCGGTTACCCTGTCGCCCGTGATCCCCCCGCTCCGCCGTCGTCCCACCGCGCCCCGACACCGTCCCCGCCGACGGTCGCTGCCGCTCGGACGGGTCGGCCGGGCCCGCGCCGTGGGGGCGCTCGTGGTGGCGCTCGGCCTCGTGGGGACGGTCGCCGCGTGCGGCGAGGAGGACCCCCAGGACCAGGCCACCGTCACGGGCGCGACGCAGGACGACGTCAAGGTGTTCGGCAACGCGTGGGAGCCGCCCTCGTTCGCGTACGACATCCCGCTGACCGTCACCCAGCCGCGGCTCGAGACGGTCTGGGAGGGCGTGGGAGCCAAGGTGAAGGACGGCGACGTCGTCGTGCTCGACACGTACGCGGAGGACGCCCGCAACCGGAAGGTCGTCGCGAACACCTTCGGTGGCGAGCCGCGCGCGGTGCGCGTCGACGAGAAGAAGATGGGCACGGACCTGTACCGGATGGTCGTGGGCCGCACCGCGGGGAGCCGGGTGCTCGAGGTCGCCGAGTCGAAGGGCGTCCCGCTCGTGACGACGGTCGACATCCTCTCGGGCCGGGCCGGCGGGCAGGAGGTCGCGCAGAGCAAGAACGAGCCCGTCGTGACCCGGGCCGACGACGGCACGCCCACCGTCAAGATCCCGAAGGACGCCAAGGCGCCGAGCGAGCTCGCGGTGCTGCCGCTGATCAAGGGCACCGGGCCGCAGGTCCAGGCCGGCCAGCTCGTGACGGTCCAGTACACCGGCGTCACGTGGTCGAACGGGAAGACGTTCGACTCGACGTGGGGCGGCAAGCGGCTTCCCCTGACGTTCCGGCTGGGCGTGGGCGACGTGATCGAGGGCTGGGACCAGGGGCTCCTCGAGCTTCCCGTGGGCTCGCAGGTGCTGCTCGTCGTCCCGCCGGACCTGGCGTACCAGGGCACGTCGTCCGACCTCGCGGACCAGACCCTGGTCTTCGTCGTCGATATCCTGGACGTCCACACCCCGGGCGCGGGCACGGCCGTCGGGAAGAAGGCGAAGCCCGCAAAGGTGTCGCCGTCCGAGACGTCGGCGCCGTCCGGTCCCTGACGACCTGCGTACCCGCCGCACCCGACCCCGGTTCGCCCCCGGGACGACCTCCAAGGAGCCTCCGTGCCCGTCGCCGTCCGCGTGATCCCGTGCCTCGACGTCGACGCGGGGCGGGTGGTCAAGGGCGTGAACTTCGAGAACCTCCGCGACGCCGGTGACCCGGTCGAGCTGGCCGCCCGGTACGACGCGCAAGGCGCGGACGAGGTGACCTTCCTCGACGTGTCGGCGTCGTCCAGCGGCCGGGAGACGACGTACGAGGTCGTCCGGCGCACCGCCGACCAGGTCTTCGTGCCGCTCACGGTCGGGGGCGGTGTGCGGACGGTCGACGACGTCGACACCCTGCTCCGGGCGGGCGCGGACAAGGTGGGCGTCAACACCGCCGCCATCGCGCGGCCGGAGCTCCTCAGCGAGATCGCCGGCCGGTTCGGCAACCAGGTCCTCGTGCTGTCGGTGGACGCGCGGCGCACCCAGGGCGACGCGACGACGCCGAGCGGCTTCGAGGTCACCACCCACGGCGGCCGGCGGGGCACCGGCATCGACGCGGTGGAGTGGGCCGCGCGCGCCGCCGAGCTCGGGGCGGGCGAGGTGCTCCTCAACTCGATGGACGCCGACGGCACGTACGAGGGGTTCGACCTCGAGATGCTGCGCGCGGTGCGCGCCGCCGTCGGGGTGCCGCTGATCGCGAGCGGCGGCGCGTCCACGCCGCAGGACTTCGTGGCCGCCGCGCAGGCGGGTGCGGACGCCCTGCTCGCCGCGAGCGTGTTCCACTTCGGCCGGCTCACCGTCGCCGACGTCAAGGACGCGCTGCGCGCCGCGGGCGTCGAGGTGCGCTAGTCCGTCGGTCCCGGCTGGACGGCGTCGAGCGCCGCGACGTCCGCGTCCGCGCCCTCGACGGTGACGTGCGCGCTCCGGCCGCGACCTGAGGCGTGCAGGACCAGCTCGCCGACCTCGCCGGTGACGACGACGGTGCCTGCGCCGTGCCGGGCTCCCGAGACGCGCCGCCGGCCCACCCCGGGCGCGACGAGCACCACGCCCGGCGCCGCCCGGCGGTAGGCGACGCGCGCGGCGAGCCCCAGCTGGCGCCACAACGCCTGCACGACGTCGTCGTCGAGCGGGCGGGGCGGCGCGTCGGCCGGGCCGCGGCGCACGTCCTCCGCGTGCACGAAGAACTCGGTCACGTTCATGAGGTCGCCCGCCCAGGCGTGCGGCGACCGGCGAGGCGGCGGCGCCGCGACCCGGGCGACGAGCGTGGCGTAGACCTCCGGGTCGCGGGCCTGGTCCGCCAGGGCCCAGAAGGCGGGGGAGTGGATCCGTGGGGTGCGCTGGCGCGTCAGGACGTGCGACGCCACGTGACGGGCCTCCCAGCCCTCGCAGAGCGTCGGGTCGCCGGGGGACGCGGCGTCGAGCGCGGCGGCGAGGCCAGCGCGCAGCCGGGCGTGGCGGGGGCGGTCGCGGGGGCTCGCGTCAGGATCGGGCATGTCACCCATCGTGGCACGAGTGCGACGCCTCCAAGGTTCTGAGAGGAGGCAAAATACTGTGCCAAGCGGTACGCTTCCGTCATGACCGAGCCCGACACGCAGGTCCCGCCCACCGCCCCGCCCGGAGGCGGGGAGGGCCGCTACCCGCGCCCGACCGTCGACCTCGACGAGGCCGAGTGGGTGTGGCGCGACCTCGCGTCGCGCGCGTCGCGCGTCCCGGTGCGCGACGAGGAGGTCCGGCTCGCCGTGATCGCCGGGCTGGCCCGGTGCTCGGGGGCGCGCTACGGGGACCTGCTGCGCGTCACCGTCGACGACCTCGCCCTCGACCGGGACGGCGCGAGCGACGGGCGCGTCGTCGGCGGGGTGGTGCGCGTGCGGCACGGCAAGCACCGGACCGTGCGCGACCACCCGCTCGACGCCGGTGCGGCGACCGTCGTCGCGCGGTGGCTCGAGGTCCGCGAGGAGCTGTGCGCGGACCTCGAGGGCTCGGTGCCGCGCGCGCTGCTCCTGACCGTCCACCACACGCACGACAACGGGGTCACGGTCTCGAAGGGTCTGCCCATCACGGCGCAGGGGCTCGTGCTGTCCTGGCGGCGCTACGTGCACCGGACGGCCGCCGAGCAGGGCGGGCGCCGCCGCCCCCTGCCGACGCGGTTCGAGCAGGTGCGGCGTGCCTGGGTGGTGGCGCGCGACGCGGCCGACGGCGGCCACTAGCCTGGAGCCAGCCGGCGCGACGGAGAGGTGGGGGATGACGGAGACGACGGGGGCCAGCCCCGTGGCGGGGCCCCGCGAGGCGATCGTGACGGATCCGCAGGGCGTCGCCGTCCACGTCTACGTGTGGGACCACGAGGAGCCCCGCGCCGTCGTCCACGTCTCGCACGGGGTCGGGGAGCACGCCGGGCGCTACGCGCACGTAGCGCGCGCGCTGCACGCCGCGGGCTACGCCGTCGTCGCCGACGACCACCGGGGCCACGGCGCGACGGGCACCGGGCACCTCGGGCTCGGCGAGCTCGGGAAGGGCGCGCACCACGCGGTGTTCGACGCGGTCGAGGCCGTCGCGCGGCAGGCGCGGACGTGGTTCGCGCCGGCGCCGTTCGTGATGCTGGGGCACTCCTGGGGCTCCCTGGTCGCGCAGAAGCTGCTCGCGCGCGACCCCGGGCTGTTCGACGGGCTCGTGCTCTCGGGGACGTCGTACGCCGTGCCGGGCGTCATCAACGCCGGCGACCTCGGCAAGCGGTTCCGGGCCGAGGGCGGCACGGGCTTCGAGTGGCTGAGCCGCGATCCCGCGGTGGCCGCCGCGTTCGCCGCGGACCCGCTCACCTTCGACGTGAACGTCCGCAGCCCGTACACGTGGTGGCAGGCGCTGCAGCTCCTGGGCCGACCGCCGCGCCGCCTGGGCCGCGACCTCCCGGTGCTGATCCAGGGAGGCGCGGAGGACTCGCTCGGCGGGACCCGTGGCATGACGATGCTCGCCGAGGCGTACCGGCGACGCAGCGGGCTGACTGACGTGTCGCTCATGATCTACCCGGGGGCCCGGCACGAGATCTACAACGAGACCAACAAGGACGAGGTCCTGGCCGACCTCGTCGGCTGGCTCGACGCGCGGTTCGGGCGACGGCCGTGACGTTCCGGGTCGCGACGGAGTCGGGCGTCGTCGTCGGGGAGACCGACGGCGGAGCACGGGTCTGGCGCGGCCTGCCGTACGCGTCGCCGCCGGTCGGGGACGGACGGTGGCGACGCCCCCTGCCCGTCCGGCCGTGGGCCGGCACGCGTGACGCGACGCGCTTCGGCGACGCCTGCGCGCAGCACCGGCTCCGCGCGGGCGGCGGCGTCCCGCCGGCGTGGCCCCGGACCGAGGACTGCCTGACGCTCAACGTATGGGCCCCGCCGTCGGACGCCGACGACCTGCGGCCCGTGCTCGTGTGGGTGCACGGCGGCGCGTTCGTCGCGGGCTCGGGGATGCTGGCCGACTTCAACGGCTCCCGACTCGCGGCCGAGGGGGACGTCGTCGTCGTGACCCTCAACTACCGGCTCGGTGCGCTCGGCTTCCTCGACCTGTCCTCGTTCGCGACGCCGGACGTGCCGTTCGACGCGAACGTCGGGCTCTGGGACGTCGTGGCGGCGCTGCGCTGGCTCCGGGAGAACGTCGCGGCGTTCGGCGGCGACCCGGGGCGCGTGACGCTCGCCGGGGAGTCGGCCGGCGCGAGCCTCGTGACCGCCCTCCTCGCCGCTCCCGCGGCGCGCGGGCTCTTCCACCGTGCGGTCGCGCTGAGCCCGGCGCCCGCGGCGGCCTACTCGGCCGACCGGATGGCGTCGTACGCGCGCAGGTTCCTGCGCATCGTCGGCGCCGACCCCGACGACCCGGCGTCCTGGCGGCAGATCCCCGCCGACGACCTCGTGCGCGCGGGCACCCGGCTGCTCGACGAGGTCGACGCGCGGTACACCGGGACCATCGCGTTCGCGCCGAGCGTCGACGGGGCGCTGCTGCCCGAGTCGCCCGTCGACGCAGCGCTGGGCGGACGCACCTCGCCGGTGCCGCTGCTCACGGGCACGATGCGGAACGAGGCGCTGCTGTTCCTGCGCGCCCGGCCGCACATCCTTCCCGTCGCCGAGCCGCGCGTGGACCGCGTCTTCGAGCTGCTCGCGGAGCAGCGGGCGGCGGAGGCGGGCGACCGCACGCCGGACGAGCACGCCGAGGACGACGACGGGGCGCTCCAGGACGGCGTGCTCGCCGCCTACCCCGGCTACCCGGAGCGCGACGCGCTGCTCGACTTCGCGGGCGACTCGACCTTCCGCATCCCGACGATCCGGTTCGCGGAGGGCCACGCGCAGGTCGCGCCGGTGTGGATGTACCGGTGCGACTTCGCGACGCCGGCCGAGCGCATGGCCCGGCTAGACGCGACGCACGGCACCGAGATCCCGCTCGTGTTCGGCACGCTCGACGCGCCCGTCGGCCGCCTCATCGTCCTGCTGGGCGGGCGGTCGGCCGCGCAGCGCCTGGGCGCGCGCATCCGGACCCACCTGGTGAGCCTGGCCCGCGAGGGCACGCCCGGCTTCGGCTGGCCGCGGTACGCGCCGCCCGACCGGACGACCCTCGTCCTCGACCGCGACGTACGGATCGCCCGGGATCCCGGCGGCCCCGCGCGCGAAGCCTGGGACGGGGTCGACTTCCTCCGCTGAGCGGCGGCCGTGGCCCGGATCACGGTGGACGCGTGCGGGCTCGTCCGGCGCGGCGTGGCAAGATCGCTCCGTGCCCATCGGACAGCCCACCGGACCTGGTCCCGAGCTCGCGCTCGCGCCCGACGTCGCCTCGCGCCTCAAGCGCGACGAGGCCGGTCTCGTCGCCGCGATCGTCCAGCAGCACGACACCGGCGAGGTGCTCATGCTCGGCTGGATGGACGACGAGGCGCTGCACCGCACGCTCACGAGCGGGCGCGTGACGTTCTGGAGCCGGTCGCGGCGCGAGTACTGGCGCAAGGGCGACACGTCGGGCCACGCGCAGTACGTGAAGTCGGTCGCGATCGACTGCGACGGCGACGCGCTCCTGGTCCGCGTGGACCAGGTCGGTGCGGCGTGCCACACCGGCGCGCGCACGTGCTTCGAGGCCGGTGGCGAGCTCGCGGCCGTGGTCGGCGAGCGCCCCGAGGGTGCCCGATGAGCGCGGCGGCGGACGCGCCCGTGGTCGCCGACGTGCCGCCGGTCTCCGTGGCGTGGGGCGAGACGTGGCCGACGACCGAGGGCTTCCGCGGGCTCGCGGCGGACCGCCGGGTCGTGCCCGTGGTCCGCAAGCTCCTCGCCGACGACGTCACTCCGGTGGGCCTGTACCGCACGCTCGCGCAGTCGCGCCCGGGCACGTTCGTGCTCGAGTCGGCGGAGGTCGACGGGTCGTGGGCGCGCTACTCGTTCGTGGGCGTGCGCTCGCGCGCGACGCTCACGGTGGCGGACGGCCGCGCGACGTGGACGGGCGACGTGCCCGTCGGCGTCCCGGTGGACGGTGACGTCCTCGAGGTCCTCGACGCGACCCTCGAGGCCCTGCGCACCCCCGCGATCCCCGGGCTGCCCCCGTTCACGGGCGGGCTCGCGGGCTCGCTCGGCTGGGACGTCGTCCGGCACTGGGAGCCCACGCTTCCCGCGCTCGCGCCGGACGAGCTGAACGTCCCCGAGCTCACGCTGCTCCTCGCGAGCGACCTGGCGGTCGTCGACCACGTCGAGGGCTCGGTGTGGCTCGTCGCGAACGCGATCAACTTCGACGACACGGACGAGCGCGTCGACTGGGCGTACACGGACGCGGTCGCCCGGCTCGACGCGATGCAGGAGCGCCTCGGCCACCCCGACGCGGGCGCGGGGCCGCTCGTGCTCGCCGACGTGCCCGAGCCCGAGCTGCGGTTCCGCTCGACGCGCGAGGAGTTCGAGTCGTCGGTCCTGGCCGGCAAGGAGGCGATCCGCGAGGGCGAGGTGTTCCAGGTCGTCCTGTCGCAGCGCCTCGACCTCGACTGCCCGGCGCAGCCCCTCGAGGTGTACCGCGCGCTGCGCACCATCAACCCGAGCCCGTACATGTACTACTTCGAGCTCACGGACGCGGACGGCGCGCGGTTCGCGGTGGTCGGGTCGAGCCCCGAGACGCTCGTCAAGGTCACCGACGGCAAGGTGCTCACGTACCCGATCGCCGGGTCGCGGCCGCGCGGCGCGACGCCGGAGGAGGACCTGGCGCTCGGCGAGGAGCTCCTCGAGGACCCGAAGGAGCTCGCCGAGCACATCATGCTCGTCGACCTGTCGCGCAACGACCTCGTCAAGGTGTGCGAGCCGACGTCCGTCGAGGTCGTGGAGTTCATGGCGACCAAGCGGTTCAGCCACATCATGCACCTGTGCTCGACGGTCACCGGGCGCCTGCGCGCGGGCGCGACAGCGCTCCAGACGCTCGTCGCGACGTTTCCCGCGGGCACGCTCTCCGGGGCCCCGAAGCCGCGCGCGATCGCCCTCATCGACGAGCTCGAGCCCGCGCGCCGCGGCATCTACGGCGGCACCGTCGGATACTTCGACTTCGCGGGCAACATGGACATGGCCATCGCGATCCGGACGGCGCTGATCCGCGACGGCGTCGCGAGCGTCCAGGCCGGCGGCGGCATCGTCGCGGACTCGGTCCCCGCGCTCGAGTACGCGGAGTCGCGCAACAAGGCCGCGGCGGCGGTGCGCGCCGTCCAGGTCGCGGCGCGGCTGCGCCCGGCAGGGGAGCGGGCATGACGATCTCCCGCCGCTCGGCCGTCCTGCTGCTGCTCGTGCTCGGCGGCGTCGCGCTGCTCACGGCGATCCCCACGTGGCTCACGACCGCCGGCTCGACGGTGCTCGAGCCGCTCGTCGTCGTGCAGGTCGCCGGCACCAAGGCCGCGCCGGGGGTCGGCGCCGGCGCGCTCGTCGTCGCAGCCGCGGCGCTCGCGCTCGGGATCATCGGCCGGATCGGCCGCTACGTCGTCCTCCTGGTCGCCGCGCTGGCGGGCGCCGTCGTCGCCTTCTCCGCGCTCGGCGTCGTGCGCGACCCCACACCCGTCGCGACGCGCGAGGCCGCGGACGCGACGGGCGTCACCGAGCTCACGGAGGGCGTCCACGTGGCGTTCTGGCCGTACGCGACGACCGTCGTCGGGGCGCTCGTGGTCGTCCTCGCGATCCTCGTGGCCGTCCGGTCGGGGGCGTGGCGCACGTCGACCAGGCACGAGCGGGTCGCCGCGGGCGCACCCGCGTCGCCGGACGGCGCAGCGGCGACCGCGCCGGAGGCCCCGGCCGCCACGGAGCACCCCGTGGCCGACGACGGCTCGGGCTTCGTGGACGAGCACGCGGCCTGGGACTCCCTCACCCGCGGCGAGGACCCGACCGACGACGGCGCCTCGGGGCGCTGAGCCCCCCGCCTCCGTGTCCACGACGTCCGGCGCGCCTGCGCGTACTACCCTGCTGTCATCACCCCGGAAAGGCACCCACATGGCTGAGAACACCCCCGCGACGGCGTCCGCACCCGCGAGCAACTACCTGCCGCCGGCGTCCCCGCCCGCCAACGAGGGCAACACGCGTGCGGCCTGGACCGCGATGATCATCGTCATGGTCGGCGCGGTGCTGGCGGGCGTGGGCTTCGTGATCCCGTCGGTCCCCGTGGTGATCGGCGCGGCGGTCGTCATCGCCGCCGGCCTGGTCGTCGGCGCGGTGCTGCGGAAGGCCGGTCACGGTCAGCCCGTCGGCTGAGCCCGCCTCCGCCACGGGTGCCGGGCCGGCGGCCCGCGCCCCCGGGGCGGACCCGTCCGAGCCCTCAGGTGCCCTGCGGCGCCTGAGGGCTCCTCTCGTCGTGGCGGGTGCGGTGGGTGCGGCGACGGCGTGGGTGGGGCTGGTCGACCCGAACCACCCGGGCCGCTACCCGGTCTGTCCGCTCTACACCCTGACGGGCCTGTACTGCCCGCTGTGCGGCGGGCTCCGGTCGACGCACGGCCTCGCCCACCTCGACCTGGCGGCCGCGTGGTCGCAGAACCCGGTCTGGACGGTCCTGGCGCCGCTGCTCGTCCTCGGCTGGGCCGACTGGGCGTGGCGCCGGTGGCGCGGGCGCCCGGCACGGCGGGTCCCCCGGGGCGTCGTCGTGGCGTTCGTCGTCGTCCTCGTGCTGTTCGCGGTCGCCCGCAACGTCCCCGCCTGGGGGCCCTGGCTGGCGCCCTGACCGTCTCGCACCGTGACGCCGTGGCTCGGGCGGCCTCGTGACGGCCCTACGATGGCCAGTACCGCACCGGTCGTGTCACGAGGGACCGGGCGCGCCGACGAGGGGAGTGGGACGGTGGCCACGGTTCTGGACGACATCATCGCGGGCGTACGGGTGGATCTCGCCGCACGCGAGGAGGCGACGCCTCTGGCCGAGCTCAAGGAGCGTGCCGCCCGCGTGCCGAGCGCGCTGGAGTGCGTGGGCCGCCTCAAGCTCGAGGACGCGGTCGCCGTGATCGCGGAGGTCAAGCGCTCGAGCCCCTCGAAGGGCGCCCTGGCGAACATCGCCGACCCGGCCGCGCTCGCGCTCGAGTACGAGCACGGCGGGGCCGCCGTGATCTCGGTGCTCACCGAGCAGCGCCGGTTCCACGGCTCGCTCGCCGACCTGGACGCGGTGCGCGCGAAGGTCGACGTGCCGGTGCTCCGCAAGGACTTCGTCGTGACGCCCTACCAGGTCTGGGAGGCGCGCGCCCACGGCGCGGACCTGGTCCTGCTCATCGTCGCGGCCCTCGAGCAGACGGTCCTCGAGTCGCTCGTCGAGCGGGTGCACTCGCTAGGCATGACGGCGCTCGTCGAGGTCCACTCCGCGGAGGAGGTCTCGCGCGCCGTGGACGCCGGCGCACGCGTGATCGGCGTGAACGCGCGCGACCTCAAGACCCTCGAGGTCGACCGCGCGACCTTCGCGCGCGTCGCGCCGTCGATCCCCGACGACGTCGTGCGCATCGCCGAGTCGGGCGTGCGGGGCCCCCACGACGTCGTCGACTACGCCCGCTCGGGCGCGGACGCGGTCCTCGTGGGCGAGGCGCTCGTCACCGACGACGCCCCCCGCGACTCGGTCGCGGACCTCGTCGCGGCGGGCGCGCACCCTTCGCTGCGCGCCGTCCGCCACTGACCACCTGATCACCAGTCCCCGCGAGCCGTTGGAGGTCTCCCTCGTGCCGGAGCTGTCGCACGTGCCGGGCGAACCGCTGCACAACCCGCTGCTGGCCACCCAGCCGGGCCCGTACTTCGGCGTCTTCGGAGGCCGCTACGTCCCCGAGGCGCTGATCGCCGCGCTCGACGAGCTCGACGCGGAATACCGCAAGGCCGTCGAGGACCCGGAGTTCGTCGCCGAGCTGCGGCGCCTGCTGCGCGACTACGTGGGGCGGCCGAGCCCGCTCACGGAGGCGCCGCGCTTCGCGGCGCACGCAGGCGGCGAGGCGGGCGTCCGGGTCTTCCTCAAGCGCGAGGACCTCAACCACACGGGCTCGCACAAGATCAACAACGTGCTCGGCCAGGCGCTCCTCGTCAAGCGCATGGGCAAGACGCGAGTGATCGCCGAGACGGGCGCGGGCCAGCACGGTGTCGCCACCGCGACGGCCGCGGCCCTGATGGACCTCGAGTGCACGGTCTACATGGGCGAGGAGGACACCGAGCGCCAGGCTCTCAACGTGGCCCGCATGCGGCTGCTGGGCGCCGAGGTGATCCCGGTGACGCTCGGGACGCGCACCCTCAAGGACGCGATCAACGAGGCGCTGCGCGACTGGGTGACGAACGTCGAGACGACGCACTACCTGCTCGGCACCGTCACGGGCCCGCACCCGTTCCCCGAGATGGTCCGCGAGTTCCACAAGGTCATCGGCGAGGAGGCGCGCGAGCAGATCCTCGGGCGAACCGGGGCGCTGCCCGACGTCGTGGCGGCGTGCGTCGGCGGCGGGTCCAACGCGATGGGCATCTTCAACGCGTTCCTCGACGACCCGTCGGTGCAGCTCTACGGCTTCGAGGCCGGCGGCGAGGGCATCGAGTCGGGCCGCCACGCGGCGCGCTTCTCCGGGGGACACCCGGGCGTCCTGCACGGCGCCCGCACCTACGTCCTGCAGGACGAGGACGGCCAGACCCGCCCCAGCCACTCGGTCTCCGCGGGACTGGACTACCCGAGCGTCGGCCCCGCGCACGCGTGGCTGCACGACCTGGGCCGCGCCACCTACGAGCCCGTGACCGACGACGAGGCGATGGACGCGTTCGCGCTCCTGTGCCGCACCGAGGGCATCATCCCGGCGATCGAGTCGGCCCACGCCCTCGCGGGCGCGCTGCGCGTCGGGCGAGCCGCTGCCGAGCGCGGGGAGAGCCCGACCATCCTCGTCAACCTGTCCGGCCGCGGCGACAAGGACGTGGCGACCGCCGCCCGCTGGTTCGGGCTGCTGGGCGGCGACGCGGACGACGTGAGCGAGGGAGACCAGTGACCAGTCCCGCCGTGCCGACCACGGACCCCGCCGACCGGTCCGCGTCGCCCGCCTCGTCGCGGACGGCCGACCTCCTGCGCCGCCTGCGCGGCGAGGGACGCCCCGCGCTCGTCGCCTACCTCCCGACGGGCTTCCCGACGGTCGACCAGTCGGTCGAGGCGGTCCGGACGCTCGTCGAGCACGGCGCGGACGTCGTCGAGATCGGCATCCCCTACACCGACCCGGTCATGGACGGGACGACCGTGCAGCGCGCGGTCGAGCAGGCCCTCGAGGCGGGCACCCGCGTGCGGGACGCGTTCCGGCTCGTGCGGGCCGTCGCCGACGCGGGCGCCGTGCCGCTCGTCATGACGTACTGGAACCCCGTCCTCGCCTACGGCGTCGACGCGTTCGCGCGCGACCTCGCCGAGGCCGGCGGCGCCGGTCTCATCACGCCCGACCTCATCCCCGACGAGGCCGCCGAGTGGCTCGAGGCGTCGGAGAAGCACGGCCTCGACCGGGTCTTCCTCGTCGCACCGAGCTCGACGCCCGAGCGCCTCCAGCTCACGGCCCGCGCCTCGCGCGGGTTCGTCTACGCGGCGTCCACGATGGGCGTCACGGGGGAGCGGGCGACGGTCGGCGACCGCGCCGAGGAGCTGGTCGAGCGCACGCGCGAGCGCGGCGCGGAGCTCGTCTGCGTCGGCCTCGGCGTCTCCAACGGCGACCAGGCCGCCGAGGTCGGGCGGTTCGCCGACGGCGTGATCGTCGGGTCGGCGTTCGTCCGGCCGCTGCTGGGCGACGCGCCGTGGCCCGAGCGGCTCGCCGCGCTCGGCGCCGTCGTCGACGACCTGGCAGCCGGCGTGCGCCGCGCGCGCGAGGGGGCCTCGGCATGACTGCCGCGGCTCTCCACGGCGCGCTCGTCGCGTCGATCCCGAGCCCGTCGCAGGGCGTGTGGCACCTCGGGTTCGTGCCGATCCGGGCGTACGCGTTCGCGATCCTCGCGGGCATCGTCGTCGCGATCCTCGTCTGCCGCTCCCGCTGGGTCGCGCGCGGCGGCAAGGCCGACGACGTCCTGGAGATCGCCCTGTGGGCCGTCCCGTTCGGCATCGTCGGCGGGCGCCTGTACCACGTGATCACCACGCCCGAGCCTTACTGGGGCAAGGGCGGCAACCCGGTGAAGGCCCTGTACATCTGGGACGGCGGGCTCGGGATCTGGGGTGCGATCGCCCTGGGCGGCGTCGGCGCCTGGATCGGCTGCCGCCGCCTGAACGTGAGCTTCCCGGCCTTCGCCGACGCGCTCGCGCCCGGCCTCCTGTTCGCGCAGGCGATCGGCCGGCTCGGCAACTACTTCAACCAGGAGCTGTTCGGGCGCCCCACCGACCTGCCCTGGGCCCTCGAGATCGACCCGGCGCACCGCCCGCTCGGCTACGAGCAGTACGCGACGTTCCAGCCCACGTTCCTCTACGAGCTCGTCTGGAACGTCGCCGGCGGCCTGTTCCTCATCTGGCTCGACCGCAGGTTCAAGCTGGGTCATGGTCGGGTATTCTGGCTGTACGTGATGATCTACACCACCGGACGTGTGTGGATCGAGGCTCTCCGGATCGACGACGCCGAACACATCCTCGGGCTCCGGTTGAACATCTGGACCTCGATCCTCGTGTGGGTCGGAGCGCTAGTTGCGTTTATCGTTGTCGGGCGCCGCCACCAAGGGCGCGAGAAGACAGTGGAGCTCGCCGCGAAGGAGCCCGAGCACACGGACGCGGCCTGATCCCACCGGATCAGCGCGATCCGTCCCCCTGGGACGCACCGGTCCGACCGGTGACCTCCCCACCCCACGGGCCGACGCCGTCCCGTCCCCCCAGCAGAACGAGGGCACCCGGCGTCCGCGCCGGGTGCGTGTGAGGACCGACCAGATGACGATGCCGCCGAACGCCGGGCAGCCCCGCCCGGGCCGCGCCGCCGCCCCCATGGCGCGTGGGCTCTACGACCCCGCCGCCGAGCACGACGCCTGCGGTGTCGCGTTCGTCGCGACGCTGCGCGGGACGCCCGGACGCGACATCGTCGACGCCGGCCTGACCGCGCTGCTCAACCTCGACCACCGCGGTGCCGTCGGCGCCGAGGAGAACTCGGGCGACGGCGCGGGCATCCTCACCCAGATCCCCGACGCGTTCGTGCGCGACGTCGTCGCCGCCGAGCTCCCGCCGGCCGGCTACTACGCGATCGGCACCGCGTTCCTGCCCGTCGGCGACGAGGACGCGACCGCCCGCCGGTTCGAGGAGATCGCCGCCGAGGAGAAGCTCGACGTTCTCGCGTGGCGCGACGTCCCCGTGACCGCGGACCTGGTCGGCCCGACGGCGCGCGCCTCCATGCCGACGTTCCGCCAGGTCGTGCTTGCCGACCCGTCGCGCGAGCTCGCCGGCGTCGAGCTCGACCGCCGCGCGTACCGCGCCCGCAAGCGCGCGGAGAACGAGCTCGGCCTGTACTTCGCGTCGCTGTCGGCGCGGACCATCACGTACAAGGGCATGCTCACGACGGCGCAGCTCGAGCCGTTCTTCCCGGACCTGTCCGACCCGCGCTACGCGAGCGAGATCGCGCTCGTCCACTCGCGGTTCTCCACGAACACGTTCCCGTCGTGGCCGCTCGCGCAGCCGTTCCGCCAGATCGCCCACAACGGCGAGATCAACACCGTGCGCGGCAACCGCAACTGGATGGCGGCGCGCGAGGGCACGCTCGCGAGCGAGGCGCTCGGCGACCTCGCGCCCCTCATGCCCGTCTGCTCGGAGGGGTCGAGCGACTCCGCCAGCTTCGACGAGGTGCTCGAGCTCCTGCACCTGTCGGGCCGCTCGCTCCCGCACGCGGTCCTGATGATGATCCCCGAGGCGTGGGAGAACAACGCCGACCTCGACCCCGACCTGCGGTCGTTCTACGAGTACCACGCGACCCTCATGGAGCCGTGGGACGGTCCGGCCTGCCTGACGTTCACCGACGGCACCCTGATCGGGGCCGTGCTCGACCGCAACGGCCTGCGTCCGGGCCGGTACTGGGTCACCGAGGACGGCCTCGTGGTGCTCGCGTCCGAGGCGGGCGTCCTCGACCTCGACCCGTCGACGATCGTGCGCAAGGGACGGCTCGAGCCGGGCCGCATGTTCCTCGTCGACACCCGCCAGGGCCGCATCGTCGAGGACGAGGAGGTCAAGGCGCAGCTGTCCGCGCAGCGCCCCTACCAGCAGTGGGTCGCCGAGAACTCGGTCTACCTCGAGGACCTGCCGGAGCGCGAGCACGTCGCCCACAGCCCGGCCTCGGTGCAGCGCCGCCAGCGGACCTTCGGGTACACGCAGGAGGAGCTCAAGGTCATCCTCACGCCGATGGGGGAGACGGGCGCCGAGCCGCTCGGCGCCATGGGCTCCGACACGCCGATCGCGGTGCTGTCGCAGCGCCCGCGCCTGATCTTCGACTACTTCACGCAGATGTTCGCGCAGGTGACCAACCCGCCGCTCGACGCGATCCGCGAGGAGCTCGTCACGTCGATCGCCGGCGCGATCGGCCCCGAGCCGAACCTGCTGACCGACACGCCGCTGCACGCGCGCAAGCTCGTGCTGCCGTTCCCGGTGCTCGACAACGACCAGCTCGCCAAGATCATCCGCGTCGACCGCGACCCGAGCCTCGAGGGGATCTTCCGCGCCGTCACGGTCCGCGGCCTGTACAAGGTCGCCGAGGGCGGCGCCGGGCTCCTCGGCCGCCTGGAGGAGATCTTCGCGGAGGTCGACGAGCACGTGGCGGCGGGCGCGAGCTTCATCGTGCTGTCCGACCGCGACTCGACCCAGGAGCTCGCGCCGATCCCGTCGCTGCTGCTCTCGAGCGCGGTGCACCACCACCTGCTGCGCCGCCACACGCGCACCCAGGTCTCGCTCGTCGTCGAGGCCGGGGACGTGCGCGAGGTGCACCACGTCGCGCTCCTCATCGGCTTCGGTGCGGCCGCGGTCAACCCGTACCTCGCGATGGAGACGGTCGAGGACCTCGCGCGGCGCGGGTACCTGGGCGTCTCGCCCGAGAAGGCCGTCGCGAACCTCATCAAGGCGCTCGGCAAGGGCGTGCTCAAGGTCATGAGCAAGATGGGCATCTCGACGATCTCGTCCTACCGGGGCGCGCAGGTCTTCGAGGCGCTCGGCCTGTCTCACGAGCTCGTGGACGACTACTTCACCGGCACCACGACCCGCCTGGGCGGCGTCGGGCTGGACGTGCTCGCCGCGGAGGTCGCGGCCCGGCACGCCGAGGCGTACCCGGCGTCGGGCAACCACCAGCCGCACCAGAGCCTGGTCTCGGGCGGCGAGTACCAGTGGCGCCGCGACGGCGAGGAGCACCTCTTCGACCCGGAGACGGTCTTCCGGCTCCAGCACGCCACCCGCACGCGCCGGTACGACATCTTCCGCCAGTACACGGGACGCGTGAACGAGCAGTCGCAGCGCCTCATGACGCTGCGCGGCCTGCTCGAGTTCAGCCCGACCCGGCCGGCCGTGCCGATCGACGAGGTCGAGCCGGTCAGCGAGATCGTCAAGCGCTTCAACACGGGCGCGATGTCGTACGGGTCGATCTCGGCCGAGGCGCACGAGACCCTCGCGATCGCGATGAACCGCCTCGGCGGGCGCTCGAACACGGGCGAGGGCGGCGAGGACCCGGAGCGCCTGTACGACCCGGAGCGCCGCTCGCGCGTCAAGCAGATCGCGTCGGGCCGGTTCGGCGTGACCAGCGAGTACCTCACGCACGCCGACGACATCCAGATCAAGCTCGCCCAGGGCGCCAAGCCCGGCGAGGGTGGTCAGCTGCCCGGCCACAAGGTGTACCCGTGGGTCGCGAAGACCCGGCACTCGACGCCCGGCGTCGGGCTGATCTCGCCGCCCCCGCACCACGACATCTACTCGATCGAGGACCTCGCGCAGCTCATCCACGACGCGAAGAACGCGAACCCGTCGGCACGCATCCACGTCAAGCTCGTCTCCGAGTTCGGCGTGGGCACGGTCGCCGCGGGCGTGTCCAAGGCGCACGCGGACGTCGTCCTGATCTCCGGGCACGACGGCGGCACCGGCGCGAGCCCGCTGACCTCGCTCAAGCACGCGGGCACGCCCTGGGAGATCGGCCTCGCCGAGACCCAGCAGACGCTCGTGCTCAACGACCTGCGCGACCGGATCGTCGTCCAGGTCGACGGGCAGATGAAGACCGGGCGCGACGTCGTCGTGGCCGCGCTGCTCGGCGCCGAGGAGTTCGGCTTCGCGACCGCCCCGATGGTCGTGTCCGGCTGCGTCATGATGCGCGTCTGCCACCTCGACACGTGCCCCGTGGGCGTCGCGACCCAGAACCCCGAGCTGCGCTCCCGGTTCACGGGCAAGCCCGAGTTCGTCGTGAACTTCTTCGAGTTCATCGGGGAGGAGGTCCGCGAGCTCCTCGCCGAGCTCGGCTACCGGACCATCGAGGAGGCCGTCGGCGACGTCGCGGCCCTCGACGCGCGCAAGGCGGTCGACCACTGGAAGGCCGCGGGCCTCGACCTCGCGCCCGTCCTCGAGGTGCCCGAGCCCCTGCCGGGCTCGGCGCTGCACCAGGTCAAGACCCAGGACCACGGCCTCGCGAAGGCGCTCGACAACGAGCTCATCGCGCTCGCCGAGCCGGCCCTCGAGCGGCGCGAGCCGGTGCGCGCGGCGCTCCCGGTCCGCAACGTCAACCGCACCGTCGGGACGATGCTCGGCCACGAGGTCACCAAGCGCTACGGCGGCGCGGGGCTGCCCGACGACACGATCGACGTGACCCTCACGGGGTCGGCCGGCCAGTCGTTCGGCGCGTTCCTGCCGCGCGGCGTGACGCTGCGCCTGTTCGGCGACGCGAACGACTACGTCGGCAAGGGGCTGTCCGGCGGGCGCATCGTCGTGCGCCAGGACCGCGCGGCCGTCCTCACCGGCCAGGCGAACGTCGTCGCCGGAAACGTCATCGGCTACGGCGCGACGTCCGGGGAGATCTTCCTGCGGGGCGTCGTCGGCGAGCGGTTCGGCGTCCGCAACTCGGGCGCGACGCTCGTCGTCGAGGGCGTGGGGGACCACGGCTGCGAGTACATGACCGGCGGGACGGTCCTCGTCCTCGGCCGCACCGGGCGCAACTTCGGCGCGGGCATGTCCGGGGGCAGCGCGTACCTGCTCGACCTGCGCGAGCAGGCGATCAACCAGGCGTCCCTCGCGTCGGGCGAGCTCACGCTCTCGTCCCTCGCCGACGACGCCGCGGACATCGCGGAGGACGCCGAGCTCGTCGTCGCGCTGATCCGCCGCCACCACGAGGAGACGGGCTCGCCCGTCGCGGCCGAGCTCCTCGAGGAGCTGGCGACCGACCGCACGGCAGCGCTCGCGCGCTTCACCCGCGTCCTGCCGACCGACTACGCCCGCATGCGCCGCGCGCTCGCCGAGGCCGAGGCCCAGGGCCTCGACCCGGCGGCGCCCGGCGAGTGGGAGCACATCCTGGAGGTGGCTCGTGGCTGACCCGCGAGGATTCCTGAAGGTCCGCGAGCGCGAGCTGCCCGCGAACCGCCCCGTCGAGCTGCGCCTGCAGGACTGGAAGGACGTCCACGAGCACCGGGTGGAGGGCCAGCCCTTCCTCAAGGAGCAGGCCGGCCGCTGCATGGACTGCGGCGTGCCGTTCTGCCACCAGGGCTGCCCGCTCGGCAACCTCATCCCGGAGTGGAACGACCTGGTCTGGCGCGGCCAGTGGAAGGACGCGATCGAGCGCCTCCACGCGACCAACAACTTCCCCGAGTTCACCGGCCGGGTGTGCCCGGCGCCGTGCGAGTCGTCGTGCGTGCTGGGCATCAACCAGCCGGCCGTGACGATCAAGAACGTCGAGGTCTCGATCATCGACGAGGCGTTCGAGCGCGGCTACGTCACCCCCCAGGTGCCGCAGCGGCTCACGGGCTCCACGGTCGCCGTCGTCGGCTCGGGGCCCGCGGGCCTCGCTGCCGCCCAGCAGCTCACGCGCGCCGGCCACACCGTGGCGGTGTACGAGCGGGACGACGCGATCGGCGGCCTGCTGCGCTACGGGATCCCCGACTTCAAGCTCGAGAAGAAGCACGTCGACCGCCGCATCGCGCAGATGGAGGCGGAGGGCACCCGGTTCCGCACGAACCGGGAGATCGGCCGCGACATCACGTGGGACGGGCTGCGCCGACGCTTCGACGCGGTCGTCGTCGCCACGGGCGCGACGGTGCCGCGCGACCTGGCGCTGCCCGGCCGCGAGCTCGACGGGATCCACTTCGCGATGGACTTCCTGCACCCGGCGAACGCCGTGGCCGCGGGCAAGGACGTCGTGGACCAGATCACGGCCGAGGGCAAGCACGTCGTCGTCATCGGCGGCGGCGACACCGGGTCGGACTGCGTCGGGACGGCGCTGCGGCAGGGCGCGGCGTCCGTGACGACCCTCGCGATCGGCAAGAAGCCGCCGGTCGACCGCCCCGCGAGCCAGCCGTGGCCGACCGACCCGATCCTGTTCGAGGTCTCGAGCTCGCACGAGGAGGGCGGCGAGCGCGCGTACCTGGCGTCGACCGTCGAGTTCGTGGGCGACGACGAGGGCCGGGTCCGCGCCCTCAAGGTCGCGACCACGGAGTACCTGGCCGACGGGCGCCGCGTCCCGACCGAGGGCACCGAGCGGGAGATCCCCGCGGACCTCGTCCTCGTGGCCATGGGCTTCACGGGTCCGGAGACCGAGACCCTCGACGCGCAGGGCGGGGTCGCCCTCACCCGGCGCGGCCTCGTGGCCCGCAGCACGACCTACGCGACCAACGTGCCCGGCGTGTTCGTCGCCGGCGACGCGGGCCGCGGCCAGTCGCTCATCGTGTGGGCCATCGCGGAGGGGCGGGCGGCCGCGGCCGCCGTCGACGCGTACCTGCAGGGCGACACCGAGCTTCCCGCACCGGTCGCCGCGACCACGGCGGCCCTGCGGGTCTAGGAGGTCCCGGTCGCCTCGTGGCGACCGGGGCGTACGAACGAAAGCACGGCCACCCGCCGGTCGGCGGGTGGCCGTGCGTCGGGGCGCGGCGCCCACGGACGCCGCGCGGGAGAAGTATCGACAAGTAGGCTGGAGCCATGCGCAGAGCAAAGATCGTTGCCACCATCGGACCCGCGACCGAGACCCCGGAGATGCTCCGCGCGCTCGTCGACGCCGGCCTCGACGTCGCCCGGATCAACCGGAGCCACGGAAGCCAGGAGGCGCACGAGGCCGTCTACCACGGGGTGCGCGAGGCGGCGAAGGCCTCCGGACGCAACGTCGCGGTGCTCGTCGACCTGCAGGGCCCCAAGATCCGTCTCGGCTCCTTCAAGGACGGCGTCAAGCCCTACCTCAACGAGGGCGACACCTTCGTCATCACCACCGACGACGTCGAGGGCACCGCCGAGCGCGTGTCGACGACGTTCAAGGGCCTCACGGGCGACGCGCGCGTCGGTGACCCGCTCCTCATCGACGACGGCAAGGTCCAGGTCCGCGTGACCGCGGTCGAGGGCAACGACGTCGTGACGCGTGTCGAGGTCGCCGGCCAGGTCTCGGACCACAAGGGCATCAACCTGCCGGGCGTCGCGGTCTCCGTGCCCGCGCTCTCGGAGAAGGACCGCGAGGACCTGCGCTGGGCGCTCCGGATGGGCGCCGACCTCATCGCGCTGTCGTTCGTCCGCAACGCGAAGGACTACGACGACGTCCGCGCGATCATGGACGACGAGGGGCGCGTCGTCCCGGTCATCGCCAAGATCGAGAAGCCGCAGGCCATCGAGAACCTCACGGAGATCGTCGACGCGTTCGACGGCATCATGGTCGCCCGCGGCGACCTGGCCGTCGAGGTCCCGCTCGAGCAGGTCCCGATCATGCAGAAGCGCGCCGTGGAGCTCGCGCGCCGCAACGCCAAGCCGGTGATCGTCGCGACCCAGGTCCTCGAGTCGATGACCAACAACCCGCGCCCGACGCGCGCCGAGGCGTCCGACTGCGCCAACGCGGTGCTCGACGGCGCGGACGCGGTCATGCTCTCGGGCGAGACGAGCGTGGGCGAGTACCCGATCGAGACGGTCCGCACCATGGGCCGGATCATCGAGGCGACCGAGGAGCTCGGCCGGGAGCGCATCGCGCCCCTCGGCTCGACCCCCGGCACGCGCGGTGGCGCCATCACGCGCGCGGCCGCCGAGATCGGCGAGACGCTCAGCGTGAAGTACCTCGTGACCTTCACGCAGTCCGGCGACTCGGCGCGCCGCATGTCGCGCCTGCGCTCGCAGATCCCGCTGCTCGCGTTCACCCCGGACGAGCACGTGCGCGCGGTCCTCGCGCTCACGTGGGGCGTCCAGGCGTACCAGGTGCCGCCGGTCGACTCGACCGACGCGATGGTCTCGCAGGTCGACCAGACCCTGCAGGCCAACGGCCTGGCCGAGAAGAACGACCTCGTGGTCGTGGTCTCCGGTGCGCCGATCGGCGTCTCCGGCACCACGAACTCGATCCTCGTGCACAAGATCGGCGACGAGACGGACAACGCCCGCAAGGCGTGACCCTCGCGCTCCGAACGACGACGCCCGGACCCTCGTGGGTCCGGGCGTCGTCGTCTCCGCGCGCGTTCGACGCAGGCGCGGGGGAAGAGGGTGCCCCGGGTGGGATTCGAACCCACACTGGATCGGGTTTGAGCCGAACGCCTCTGCCAGTTGGGCTACCGGGGCATGGCGCCATCGAACCACACGACGCGTGGCGGCGAGGAATCCGTCCGCCGACGGCGGACGTCACACTCCGTCGTCGGACGTGGGGGCGGTGCGCGCACTACGATGTGCAGGTGACCCAGAACGACGCCCCTGACAACGACGCCACCCCGCTCGACCTGCCGCCCCTGGTGGAGACCGAGCCCGCACCCGCCAAGCAGTCCGGCCCGGCCCGACGCGCCGTCGTCGCCGAGGACGAGGCGCTGATCCGCATGGACGTCGTCGAGACGCTCCGCGACGGCGGCTTCGACGTGGTCGGCGAGGCCGGCGACGGCGAGACCGCGGTGCGGCTCGCCGAGGAGCTGCGACCCGACGTCGTCGTGATGGACGTGAAGATGCCCGAGCTCGACGGCATCTCCGCCGCGGAGCGGATCGGCAAGGCGCGCAGCGCGCCCGTGGTGCTCCTGACGGCGTTCTCGCAGCGCGAGCTCGTCGAGCGCGCGCGCGACGCGGGCGCCATGGCGTACGTGGTCAAGCCGTTCACGCCGGCCGACCTGCTGCCTGCGGTCGAGATCGCGATCTCGCGCTACACGCAGATCAGCGCGCTCGAGTCCGAGGTCGCGGACCTCGCCGAGCGGTTCGAGACCCGCAAGCGCGTCGACCGTGCCAAGGGCCTGCTGATGACGAAGATGGGCCTGTCGGAGCCCGAGTCGTTCCGGTGGATCCAGAAGACCTCGATGGACCGTCGTCTCACGATGCGCGAGGTCGCTGACGCGGTCATCGAGCAGGTCGGCGGCGCCTGAGTCCTGTCGTCTCGTCCGGCGGGGGCGCACCCCGGTGCGCCCTCCCTCTTGGACGAGTGTCCAGACAGGACTATGGTGTCGAGCTGTCGCGCGCCGCGGGAGGAACCGCAGCAGGGGGCCGGGCGACGGAGCAGCACCGAGGAGCCCTCGGCTCCTGCCCTGTTCCACCCGACGAAGGAGGTCCCACGTGCGCGTCGCGGTCGAGGTGACGGCAGCCCAGCCCGCCGACCTGGCGGAGCTCGCCGGTGTCTGTGCGCTGGCCCGTGAGGAGTCGTCGGCGGGCGTCCAGCTGTGCGCCCCGGAGCCGGGCAAGATCGCCGAGCAGCTCGGCGTCCTGCTGAGCGTCCCGGGCGGGCACGTGCTGGTGGCGCGGGTCGACGGGCGCGTCGCGGGCTTCGTCCTGGCGCGGACGCTGGGGAGCAACGGCTTCCTCCCCAAGACGGTCCTCTACCTCGAGGGCCTGTACGTGCGCACCGAGGTCCGTCGGCGCGGCGTGGGCCACGCGCTCCTTGCCGCAACGGCCGAGCTGGCTGCCACGGAGGGTGCGAGCGACGTCTACGCGGTGCCGATCCCGGGGTCGCGAGGCGTCCAGCGCTTCCTCGCCCGCATCGGGTTCGCGCCCGCCGCGACCCACCGGTACGTCTCGACGAGCGTCCTGCAGCGCCGCCTCGTCGCGGAGGCCCACGGCCAGCGGCACCGCGGCCGGACCGGGAGCCTCGAGGAGCTCATCGCGCGGCGGCGCAGGAGCCGGGGCGGCGCTCCGACCGGGTCCGTGGACCTGGACGCCGTGCGGGGCCGCCTCACCGACGGTGCGGGCACCGAGCGCCTCGTGGGCTGAGCCCGGTCGCGCGACGCCCCGTCGTCAGGGCGTCGCGCCGGGACCCCGCGTCAGCGCGGGTCGAGGATCAGGCAGGTGAGCCGCACGGTGCTGAGGCGACGGTCTGCCTCGTCGCTCACGACGATCTCGTAGCTCGCGGTCGTGCGCCCCAGGTGGAGCGCCGTCGCGACACCCGTCACGACGCCGTCGCGCGCCGACCGGTGGTGCGTCGCGTTGAGCTCGAGCCCCACGACGTGCCGGTCCACGCCGCCGTGCACCCACGCCGCGATCGAGCCGAGCGTCTCGCCCAGGGCCGCGCTCGCGCCCCCGTGCAGCAGGCCCGCGGGCTGGGTGTTGCCCGCCACGGGCATCGTTCCGACGGCGCGTTCCGGGGCGACCTCGAGCAGCTCGATGCCGAGCCGGTCGAGGAGAGTCCCCTGGGAGTGCTCGCGCCACCACTGCAGGTCCGGGATGTGGGTCATGACCGATAGGTTGGCACCCGTGAGCACCCCAGCGCGAGCCAGCGACAGCACTGCCGGCACTCCTCGTCCCGTCCTGCTCCTGATCGACGGGCACTCGATGGCGTTCCGGGCGTTCTTCGCCCTGCCCGACACGATGGTCACGACCACCGGCGAGGTCACGAACGCCGTCTACGGCTTCACGTCGATGCTCACCAACCTCCTGCGGGACGAGCAGCCGACGCACGTCGCCGTCGCCTTCGACGCGGGCCGCCAGACGTTCCGGACGGAGCGCTACCCCGAGTACAAGGGCACCCGGTCCGCGACGCCGGAGGCCTTCCGCGGGCAGGTCCCGCTCATCAAGGAGGTCCTCGCGGCGCTCCAGGTCCCCACGCTCGAGCGTGCGGGGATCGAGGCGGACGACATCCTCGCGACGCTCGCCGGCCAGGCCGAGGCCGCCGGCATGGACGTCCTGATCTGCTCGGGGGACCGCGACTCGCTCCAGCTCGTGACCGAGCACGTCACGGTCCTCTACCCGGTGCGTGGTGTCTCCGAGCTCGCGCGGATGACGCCGGACGCCGTCGCCGACAAGTACGGCGTGCCGCCGGAGCGCTACCCGGACCTCGCCGCGCTGGTCGGTGAGACGAGCGACAACCTGCCGGGCGTCCCCGGCGTGGGGCCGGGGGTGGCCGCGAAGTGGATCGGCCAGTACGGCGACCTGGACGCGCTCCTCGACCAGCAGGACTCGGTCACGGGCAAGCGGGGCGAGGCGCTGCGCGAGCACGCCGGCCAGGTGCGGCTCAACCGTGAGCTCAACGCGCTCCTGCGCGACGTCGAGCTGCCGTACGGGCCCGACGACCTCGCGCTGCGGGGCTTCGACCGGGACGCGCTGTTCCGGGTCGCGGACGCGCTGCAGTTCGGCCCGCTGCGCGACCGCGTGCTCGCCGTCGACCCGGCCGCGGGCGCGACCGAGGCCGTCGCGGCGCAGGCCGCGGTCGCCGTGACCGTCCACGAGCTCGGCGAGGACGGCCCGGGCTCCTGGCTCGCGGACCGTGCCGGGCAACGCCTGGGCCTGGTGGTCGACGGCAAGCCGTCGCCGTCGGGTGCGGACGCCTGGGCGGTCGCCGTCGCCGACGACGGCGGGGCCGCGTTCGCGCTCGACCTCGCGGACCTGAGCCCGCGCGCGGAGGAGGCGCTGGCCGCTTGGCTCGCCGACCCCGAGGCGCCGAAGGTGCTGCACGGCGCCAAGGAGGCGTGGCACGAGCTCGCCGCCCGCGGCTACGAGCTCCGCGGCGTCGTCCTCGACACCGAGCTGGCCGCCTACCTGTGCTACCCGGATCAGCGCGGCTACGACCTCGGCGAGCTCGTCGAACGGCTGCTGCACCGGACGCTCGTCGCGGCCGAGCCCGAGGCGCAGGGAACCCTCGACCTGGCGCTCGACGAGCAGGGCGAGGGGTCGCGCTCCGCGACCCGGGCGGCGGCCGTCGTCGAGCTGGCGCAGGTGCTCGAGGAGGAGGTCGCGGACCGCGGCGCCTCGGCGCTGCTCACGGACGTCGAGATCCCGCTGTCCGACGTGCTCGCCCACATGGAGCGGCGCGGCATCGCCGCGGACGTGCCGTACCTGACGGAGCTCGAGGAGCAGTTCGGCGCGCAGGTCGCCCGCGAGGCGGAGGAGGCGTACGACGCGATCGGTCGCGAGGTGAACCTCGGTTCGCCCAAGCAGCTCCAGGAGGTGCTGTTCGACCAGCTCGCGATGCCCAAGACCAAGAAGATCAAGACGGGGTACACGACCGACGCGGCAGCTCTCGCGGACCTCTACGAGCGGACCGGGCACCCGTTCCTCGAGCACCTGCTCGCGCACCGCGACGTCACGCGCCTGCGCCAGACGGTCGAGGGCCTGCTCAAGTCCGTCGCGCCCGACGGGCGCATCCACACGACGTTCCAACAGACCATCGCGGCCACCGGACGCCTCAGCTCGACCGACCCGAACCTCCAGAACATCCCGATCCGCACGGAGGAGGGGCGCCGGATCCGCCGGGCGTTCGTCGTCGGGGAGGGCTACGAGCAGCTCCTGACGGCCGACTACAGCCAGATCGAGATGCGGATCATGGCGCACCTGTCGGGCGACGAGGGGCTGATCGACGCGTTCCGCTCGGGCGAGGACCTGCACCGGTACGTCGGTTCCAGGGTCTTCGAGGTCGCGCCCGCGGACGTCACGCCCGCGATGCGCTCCAAGATCAAGGCCATGAGCTACGGGCTCGCGTACGGGCTGTCGTCGTACGGGCTCTCGAAGCAGCTGAGCATCGAGGTCGGCGAGGCGCAGGGCCTCATGGACGACTACTTCTCGCGGTTCGGCGGGGTCCGGGAGTACCTGTCGGGCGTCGTCGACGAGGCGCGTGCCACGGGGTACACGGCGACGATCTTCGGCCGCCGGCGCTACCTGCCGGACCTCACGAGCGACAACCGGCAGCGCCGCGACATGGCGGAGCGCATGGCGCTCAACGCCCCGATCCAGGGCAGCGCCGCCGACCTCATCAAGATCGCGATGCTCGGCGTCGAGCGGGAGCTCACCGAGCGGGGGCTGCGCTCGCGCCTGCTCCTGCAGGTCCACGACGAGCTCGTGCTCGAGGTCGCCGCGGGGGAGCGGGACGCGGTCGAGGAGGTCGTCCGCGCCCAGATGGGCAGCGCCGCCGACCTGTCGGTCCCGCTCGACGTCTCCGTCGGCGTCGGGCGCAGCTGGCACGACGCCGGGCACTGACCGGGGAGTCGTCGTGGACCGACGCGCGGACCGGGGTCAGGGGCGGTGCGTCACGAACACCGCGGTGCCGGGCAGGTAGGCGCCGCGCACCGGGCCCCACCCGCCCCACACGTTCGTGTTGTCGGCGGGCCACTCGGGCTCGACGACGTCGTCCACCACCAGCCCCGCAGCGACGACGTCGCGCACGTGGTCGCCGACCGTCCGGTGGTACTCCGCGTACAGGACGCGGCCGTCCTCGGCGGTCTCGACGTACGGCCGCCGGTCGAAGTACGACCGCCGCGCGGTCAGCCCGTGCTCCGACGGGTCGTCGGGGAACGCCCACCGGAGCGGATGCGTCACGGAGAACACCCAGCGTCCGCCGGGACGCACGACGCGCGCCGCCTCGCGGTGCACGCGGACGGCGTCGGGCAGGAACGGGAGCGCCCCGAAGGCCGTGAAGACGGCGTCGAAGCCGGCGTCGGGGAAGGGCAGCGACCGGGCGTCGGCCTGGACGAGCGGGACGCGGACGCCCGTGGCCCGGTCGAGTGCGGCGGCCTGGGCGAGCATCCCGTGCGAGACGTCGGTGGCGAGCGCCCGCGCCCCGGCGCGCACGAGCCACCGCGAGCACTGTGCGGCGCCCGCGCCGATCTCGAGGACGCCGCGCCCGGAGACGTCGCCGAGCAGGTGGGCGTCGGCCTCGCGCAGGCCCTCCGGACCCCAGACGAAGTCGGCGTCCCCGAGGAAACCGCCGTGCTCGGCGAGGTACTCGGGCGCCTCCGCGTCCCACCAGCTGCGAGCCGCGTTGCCGCCCGCCTCGTCGGGGACGTCGCGGTAGCCGGCGGAGGAGGGGTGCTCGGACATGGCCCTAGTCTCGGTGGTCGCGCGGTGCGCTCGCGACCGTGCCCGGTTCGCTAGGGTCGGCCGTGGTGACGGGGCCGTGCGCGCAGCGGACCCCTCCTCCGCCCGGCGCGCGGCCGCAGCAGACGGACGACGGGAGCTGGGATGCGCATCGGACTTCTCACGGGTGGCGGCGACTGCCCCGGACTGAATGCTGCGATCCGCGGCGTGGTCAAGCACGCGCTGGGGGAGTACGGGCACTCGGTGATCGGGTTCCGCAACGGCTGGAAGGGTGTCGCGCAGGGCGACGTCCAGCCGCTCGGACGGTCCGACATCCGCAACGTGCTCCCCGTCGGCGGGACGCTGCTGGGGACGGCGCGGTTCCACCCGCACTCCGAGGACGGCGGGATGGACGCGGTCCTCGGCACGCTCGAGGCGGAGCGCATCGACGCGCTCGTCTGCATCGGGGGCGACGGCACGGTGCACGCCGCCAGCAAGGTCGCGGAGGCGGGGGTGCCGATGATCGCGATCCCGAAGACGATCGACAACGACGTGGTCGGCACGGACCTGTCCATCGGGTTCCACACCGCCGTGAACATCGCGACCGACGCGATCGACCGCCTCCACACGACGGCCGAGTCCCACAACCGTGTCATGGTCGTCGAGGTGATGGGTCGCCACGCCGGCTGGATCGCGGTCAACGCCGGGATCGCGGGCGGCGCGGAGGTCGTGCTCGCGCCCGAGCGGCCGTTCGACATCGAACGCGTCGTGAAGTTCCTGCGGCACCGGCACCGGGCGCACGCGAGCTTCTCGATCGTCGTCGTCGCCGAGGGCGCGGTCCCCGCGGAGGGGACGGCGATGGACTTCACGCAGAAGCTCGGCCGGTTCGGCGAGATCGTCGCCGGTTCGGTCGGGGAGGCGGTCGCGAACGAGATCGCGCAGCGGACCGGGTTCGACACACGGCTGACCGTGCTCGGGCACGTCCAGCGCGGCGGCTCGCCCACGCCGACGGACCGCATCCTCGGGTCGCGCTTCGGCGTCGCCGCGGTCGACGCCGCGGCGTCCGGCCGGACGAGCGTCATGACCGCGCTGCGCGGCGACGAGGTGCAGCTGGTCCCGTTCGACGAGGTCGCGGGTCGGGTCAAGCACGTCCCCGACGAGCTGTTGCGGGTCGCGGACGCGCTCGCGTAGCCGCGGGCCGGCGCCTTTGACCTGCCCATGACGTTCCGACTAACATGGCACGCGGTGTATTGCGTTCTCGGCGCAGTCGTCGGCGGCACGGTCGTCCTCGGCAGCCTGGCTGACGCTCACGGCCCCCGATCGTCCCCCGGCTCGCGCCGGTGACGGCCGACGGTACCGCACCACCATCCCTGTCCGCACTACGTCCTGTCCGCATCGGAGCATCGAACTCAATGACCATCTCCACCCCCGCGAAGTCTGTTCCCCAGGTTGCCGTCAACGACATCGGCACCGAAGAGGACTTCCTCGCTGCCGTCGACGCCACCATCCGTTACTTCAACGACGGTGACATCGTCGAGGGCACCATCGTCAAGGTCGACCGCGACGAGGTCCTCCTCGACATCGGCTACAAGACCGAGGGCGTCATCCCCTCGCGCGAGCTGTCCATCAAGCACGACGTCGACCCGTCCGAGGTCGTCGGCGTCGGCGACCAGGTCGAGGCCCTGGTCCTCCAGAAGGAGGACAAGGAAGGCCGTCTGATCCTGTCGAAGAAGCGCGCCCAGTACGAGCGCGCCTGGGGCACGATCGAGAAGATCAAGGAGGAGGACGGCGTCGTCACGGGCACCGTCATCGAGGTCGTCAAGGGCGGCCTCATCCTCGACATCGGTCTGCGCGGCTTCCTGCCCGCGTCGCTCGTGGAGATGCGTCGTGTCCGCGACCTCGCGCCGTACGTCGGCAAGGAGATCGAGGCCAAGATCATCGAGCTCGACAAGAACCGCAACAACGTCGTGCTCTCGCGCCGCGCCTGGCTCGAGCAGACGCAGTCCGAGGTGCGCTCGACCTTCCTGCAGACCCTGCAGAAGGGCCAGGTCCGCCCCGGTGTGGTCTCGTCGATCGTCAACTTCGGTGCGTTCGTGGACCTCGGCGGCGTCGACGGTCTCGTCCACGTCTCGGAGCTGTCCTGGAAGCACATCGACCACCCGTCCGAGGTCGTCGAGGTCGGCCAGGAGGTCACGGTCGAGGTGCTCGACGTCGACTTCGACCGCGAGCGCGTCTCGCTGTCGCTGAAGGCGACGCAGGAGGACCCGTGGCAGACGTTCGCCCGGACCCACGCGATCGGTCAGGTCGTGCCGGGCAAGGTCACCAAGCTCGTCCCGTTCGGCGCGTTCGTCCGCGTCGAGGACGGCATCGAGGGCCTCGTGCACATCTCCGAGCTCGCGCAGCGTCACGTCGACCTGCCCGAGCAGGTCGTCAACGTCGGTGACGACGTCTTCGTCAAGGTCATCGACATCGACCTCGAGCGTCGCCGCATCTCGCTGTCGCTCAAGCAGGCCAACGACGGTGTCGACCTCGAGTCCGAGGACTTCGACCCCGCGCTGTACGGCATGGCGGCCGAGTACGACGAGCAGGGGAACTACAAGTACCCCGAGGGCTTCGACCCGGAGACGAACGAGTGGCTCGAGGGCTTCGAGTCGCAGCGTGAGGCCTGGGAGACGCAGTACGCCAAGGCCCACGAGCTGTGGGAGGCGCACCGTCGCCAGGTCTCCGACGCCGCCAAGGCGGACGCCGAGGCCGGCTCGAGCGACTCGGGTGCTTCCTCCTCGTCGTCGTCGTCCTCGTACTCGTCGTCGGCTCCGAGCGAGCCCGCCGCGGGCACGCTGGCCTCGGACGAGGCGCTCGCCGCTCTGCGCGAGAAGCTGACCGGCAACTGATCACGGCGGGCCGCCGGCGCACGTCGTCGGCGGCTCCCCGCGACACCACGAAGGGCCCGGCCCTCGATCGAAGGATCGAGGGCCGGGCCCTTCGGCGTGCTCGGGGGCGAGGTGCCGAGCGCGGGACCTCAGGCGACCGGCTCGAGCGGCTCGCCCGTGGCGCCGTCGGCGAACTGCGTGTGGTAGAGCTCCGCGTACAGGCCGCCGGAGGCGAGCAGCTCGGCGTGCGTGCCCTGCTCGACGACCCGGCCGCCGTCGAGGACGACGATGAGGTCCGCGCCGCGGACCGTCGACAGGCGGTGGGCGATCACGAGCGCGGTGCTCGAGGCGAGCGCCTCGTCGAGCGCGGCCTGGACGGCGACCTCGGACTCGGAGTCGAGGTGTGCGGTGGCCTCGTCGAGCACGACGAACGCCGGCTCCTTGAGGAGCATGCGCGCGATCGCGAGCCGCTGCCGCTCACCGCCGGACAGGCGGTAGCCGCGGTCGCCCACGACCGTCTCGAGGCCGGAGGGCAGCGTGTGGACGAGCTCGGCGACGTGGGCGCGCTCGAGCGCCCGCCACAGGTCGGCGTCGGTGGCGTCGGGCCGCGCGTACCGGAGGTTCGCCGCGATGGAGTCGTGGAAGAGGTGCGCCTCCTGCGTGACCACGCCGACGGCGTCGTGCAGGGACTGCTGGGTGACGTCGCGCAGGTCGGTCCCGGCGATGCGGACGGCTCCGCCGGTCGGGTCGTACATGCGTGTCGCGAGCTGGGAGACCGTCGTCTTGCCGGCGCCGGACGGCCCGACGAGCGCGACGGTCGCGCCCGCGGGCACGGTGAAGCTCACGTCGGCGAGCGTGTCGTGGGTCGGGTCGTTCGTGAGCGCGGCGACGGACTCGAGCGACGCGAGCGAGACCTCGGTCGCGGCCGGGTACCGGAACTGCACGTGGTCGAGCTCGAGCGTCGCGCCGTTCCGGGCGACGTCGTCGCCGAGGTCGTGCGCTCCCGGCGCGTCCGCGACCATCGGCTCCAGGTCGAGCACCTCGAGGACCCGCTCGAACGAGACGAGCGCCGTCATGACGTCGACCTGGACGTTCGACATCGCCGTGATGGGGCCGTAGAGCCGCCCGAGATACGCGGTGAGCGCCACGACCGTGCCGACGGTGAGCGAGCCGCCGATCGCCATGAGGCCGCCCGCCCCGTAGACGATCGCGACGCCGACCGCGGCGACCGCGGTCAGGCCCGCGCGGAAGTAGACGCCGAGCACCGCGGTGCGGACGCCGATGTCGCGCACGCGCCCGGCCTTCTCGGCGAAGTCGGCCGACTCGCGCTCGGGCCGGCCGAAGACCTTGACGAGGTGGGCGCCCGCGACGTTGAAGCGCTCCTGCATCATCTGCGCGGCGTCGGCGTTGAGCCCGTAGCTCTCGCGCGTGAGGCCCGCGAGCCGGCGGCCGACCCAGCGGGCGGGCAGCACGAACAGGGGGAGCAGGACGAGCGAGACGAGGGTGAGCTGCCACGACATCGAGAACATCGCGGCGAGCACGAAGACGATGGTCAGCGCGTTGCTGACGACGTTCGAGAGGGTCGAGGTGAAGGCCTGCTGCGCGCCGAGCACGTCGCCGTTGAGGCGCTGGACGAGCGCGCCCGTGCGGGCGCGGGAGAAGAACGCCAGCGGCATGCGCTGGACGTGGTCGAAGACCTGGGTGCGCAGGTCGAGGATGAGGCCCTCGCCGATCCGGGAGGAGAGCCACCGCTCGGCGACGGTGAGGCCCGCGGACACGAGGGCAAGGCCTGCGAGGAGCGCGGCGAGCGCGACGACGAGGCGCCGGTCGCCGGCGGAGATCCCGTCGTCGATGAGGCGGCTCACGACGAGCGGGCTCGCGGCTCCCGCGGCGGCGTCGACGGCGAGGAGCGCCACGAATCCGCCGAGTGCGCGGCGGTAGGGGCGGGCGAAGGTGAGGATGCGGCGCAGGGTGCCGCGCTGGAGCCGCTGCTGGGCGACCGAGGAGTCCTGGACGAAGGAGCGCATGCCGCGGCCGCCGCCGCGCACGCCTCCACCATGGGTTCCGAATGCCATAGGTGACCTCCGGTGGGATCGATGAGCTGGGAATTGATAGTGAGTATAGCTCACTATCTGTTACGACACAAGAGTCCCGGTAGGCTGGGGCTATGACCACGACGCCGTCCGCCACGACGACGCACCCGCCCGCCGCGCACGGTACCCCCGCGCACGAGACCCCGACGGGCGGCGAGTTCGTCGCCGTCCTCCACGCCGCGATGCGCGCGGTCCGGCGCGAGGCCGACGCACAGCTGGGCGACGACGCCGTCGCCCCGGGCCAGCTCCGGCTGCTGCGCGTGCTCGACCGCGCCGGGGGAGTGCAGCGTCCCAGCGTGCTGGCCGAGACCCTCGACGTGAGCCCCCGGTCCGTCACCTCGAAGGTGGACGCCGCCGAGCGCGACGGGTTCGTCGTCCGGCACCCCGACCCGAACGACCGGCGGGCCACGCTCGTCGAGCTCACCGACCGCGGCCGCGCCGCGCTCGCGCGGATGGGCGACCTCCGGGCGTCCGGCGCGGGCGGGCTGCTCGAGCGGCTCGACCCGGCCGAGCAGCACGAGCTCGTCCGGCTGCTGCGGCGCGTCGCGGGGCCGTCCGACGGGACGGCGGCCGCGCGGCACCCCTGACCTGCCCCTGGCAGGATGGAGGGATGTTCCGCGTCGGCCTCACCGGAGGCATCGCATCCGGCAAGTCCGTGGCACTGGCTCGCTTCGCCGAGCTCGGGGCCGTGACCATCGACCACGACCGCCTCGCGCGCGACGTCGTCGAACCCGGGACCGTCGGGCTCGAGCGCGTCGTCGACGCGTTCGGCGTGGGCGTCCTCGCGGCTGACGGGTCGCTGGACCGCCCGGCGCTCGCCGCGATCGTCTTCGCCGAGCCGGCGCGTCGGGAGCAGCTCAACGCGATCGTCCACCCGGAGATCCGGCGGTGCGCCGCCGAGCAGGAGGCGCGCGCCGCGGCCGCGGACCCGGACGTGGTCGTGGTGCACGACATCCCGCTGCTCGTCGAGACCGGGCAGGGCGACGCGTTCGGCCTGCTCGTCGTCGTGGACGCGCCGCGCGACCTCCGCCTCGCCCGGATGGTCGAGGAGCGGGGGATGAGCGTCGCCGACGCCGAGGGTCGGCTCGCCGCCCAGGCGTCCGACGAGGCGCGGCTCGCCGCCGCCGACGTCGTGCTCGACGGCGCCCGCACCCCGGACGACCTGCGCGCCCAGGTGGATGCGCTGTGGCCGTCGCTCGCGCGCGAAGCCCGCGACGAGGACGAGTCCGTCGGATGAGCGCGGAGGCTCCCGTCGTCCTCCTCACCGGTTTCGAGCCCTTCGGCGGCGCGGCGACCAACCCCTCGTGGGACGCCGCCGACGCCGTCGCCGCCAGCTGGTCGGGGCCTGGGGTCGTGCACGCCCGCCGGGTCCCCGTGACGTTCGCGGACGGTCCGCGCGCCGTCCTCGACGCGGTCGCCGAGCTCCGGCCCGACGCCGTCGTCATGCTCGGGCTGCACGGCGGGGCGCACGAGCTGCGCCTCGAGCGCGTGGCCGTCAACGTCGCCGACGCCCGGATCCCCGACAACGCCGGTGCGCAGCCCGTCGACGAGCCGGTCGTCCCCGGCGGCCCCGTGGGCCACTGGTCGACCCTCCCGCTGCGCGCCGCGCTCGACGCCGTCCGCGAGGCCGGAGTCCCCGTGGCGCTGTCGCCGTCGGCGGGGACCTACGTCTGCAACGCGACGTTCTACGCCGTCCAGGACGCCCTCGCCGACGGCGAGGGGCCGCGCGTGTCGGGCTTCGTGCACGTCCCGCCCGTCGCCGGGCAGCGAGTCACCGACGACGACGGCGTGGTCGCGGGCGGCGAGCCCGGCCTGCCGCAGGGCGACCTCGTGCGGGGGGTGGCCGCCGTCGTCGGCGCCGTGGTCGCGGCGCTGCGCGTCGACGCGCACTGAGGGCTGCCGCCCCGCACAGCGCGCCGCGGCAGCACGGGCTCGGCCCGGGCCCCGAGCCGGGCCGCGCGTCGTCTCAGCCGTGTCGGCGTCGGCCGATCAGGATCGCTGCGAGCCCGAGGGCGACCAGGAAGGCGCCGATCGCCGCGACCGTCAGGATGTCGAAGCCCGTCGTCGCGAGGCCGCCCCCGCCGGTGTCGGGCGTCGTGACAACGGACGTCGGCGCGGGTGCCGGCGTGGTCGTGCTCGGCGCCGCGGTCGTGGGTGCCTGAGTCGTCTCGGACGGCGTGGGCGTCGGCGTCGGTGCGACGAAGGTATTGGTCACCGTGACGACCTGGGTGGCGGCATCGCCCTCGGCGACGGTGATCTCGCCAGGGTCGACGGCCGGGGTGCGCCAGGTGCCGTTGTCGTCGGTCGGGGTCTCCTCGGTGACGGCGCACGTGGTGCCGACCGGGAAGCCCACGATCGTCGCGGTCTCGCCGTCGGCGAGGTGAACGGCGCCGGAGCCGTCGCCGTCCACGTTCTCGACCGAGCACTGCCAGGCGATGTCGAACGACGTCGTGGAGGCGCCGGGATCCCCGGTGACCTCCTTCTGGATCGTGAACCCGCCGCGGGCTGCCGTGAACGTGTTGGTCACCGTGACGGCCGCGACCTGGGTGGTGTCCTCGCTGCCGATCGTCACGGTCGCTGGGCTGATCGACGCCTCCCACGTGCCCGTCGCGTCGTCGACCGTCGGCTCGCTGATCGTGCAGGTCGTGCCGACGGGGAAGCCGGTGATCGGATCGGACTCGTCGCCCGCGCGGAGCGTGACCGAGCCCGACGACAGGCCGTCCGCGTTCGGCTGGTCGCAGGACCAGTCGATTGTGAACTCGTCGACGGTCGCGCCGGCGTCGCCCTGGACGATCTTCTCCACCTGGA
The DNA here is from genome assembly GCF_042670205.1 of Luteimicrobium sp. NPDC057192. Taxonomy (NCBI): domain Bacteria; kingdom Bacillati; phylum Actinomycetota; class Actinomycetes; order Micrococcales; genus Luteimicrobium; species Luteimicrobium sp. NPDC057192. The sequence continues at coordinate 205,346 of NZ_JBHUWD010000002.1, forward strand.
ACCCGCCGACCGTGCTGGTGAACGTGTTGGTGACGGTGACGACGCGGGTCGCCGACGTGCCCTCGGTGATGGTGAAGTCGCCTGCGGGGTCGACCGAGGACGACCAGGTGCCGTTGTCGTCGTCGGGCCGGTCCTCCGACACCGAGCATGTCGTGCCGGTGGGGAAGCCGTCGAACGCGACGGTGCCGCCGTCCTCGAGCGACCACGTGCCGGAGTCGTCACCCTGCGCGTCGGGGGCGTCGCAGGTCCAGCTCCCCGTGAACGTGGTGGTCGAGGCGCCCGGGTCGGAGTCGTCGGACACGACCTTCCGGATCGTGAAGCCCCCGCGCTGGAGCGTCGCGGTGTTCGTGACGGTCACCGCGCTCACGGTGCTGTCGCCGCCGAGTCTGACAGGGTTCGGCGTGATCGAGGGGGTGCCCCAGTCGATGCCGGGAACAGTCGGAAGGGTCGGCTCGGAGAACGTCACCTCGTCGCCGTCGGCGAGATCCGTCGGGCCGTTGGCAGGGGTGCCGTCCGCGAGGACGGTGAGGGTGCCCGTGCGGTTCAGGTCGGGGCTGTCCGACGGTCCGGTGACCGTCCAGTCGACTGTGAACTCGGTGTCGGCCGGGACGGCGTCGGCGCCGTCACCCGTGATCGCCTTCTGGATGCTGAAGGTAGCGGGCACGAGCGCGGCGCAGCCCAGCTCGCCGGTGAACTGGTAGGCGTGGTTCTCGGTGCCGGTGCTCGCGCCGACGCCCGCCCCGCCGTCGTTGACGAGGGTGCCCGGCGTGTAGATGCGACCGTTCGTGCCGGCGACGCCGACGGTGAGCGTCGAACCGGGCTGGCCCATGAGGATCGAGCCGGGAAGCTGCACGGGCCCGCCGAGGCGGACGGACGTCGCGTTCGGATAGTTGTAGAGGATCTGGTCGCGCCACGTCGGTGCGGGGTTGGGCTCGCCGTCGACCGTGATGTTGGAGACGAACTGCGCGACGGACCCGCCCGCCGCGGCGTTGAGCAGGATGGTCGCCGTCGTCGGGATGCCCGTCACGTCCACGGACACGGGCGAGGTCGCCGACCCGATCGTCGCGGGCAGGTCGAAGACCACGAGGTCCCCCGTGCCAGGTCCCGTCAACGTGAGAGTGCCGCCGGAGGCGGCGACCGTTCCGTGTGTCACGGCGAGCGTCCCGCCCTGGTTCTCGGCCGTCGTGACGCCCGGGTCGCTCAACGGCGCGTAGCACTGCTGGGAGTAGGTCGCCATCGTGCCGTCGGCACCGAACAGGTCGTCGTAGTGATCGTCGGCCAGGACGGACGTGTCGCTGTACACCGCGTTCTGGAACTGAGTGGGCGGGTCCTGATTGCCAGTGTCGACACCCGCGCCGAGCTGCCCCCACTGGGTGCTCGACGCCACCGCCGCGTCCCGGAAGTTGTGCGTGCCTCCGACCCGGATGTCGCCGGTGCGGTACGGCGCGATGGTGGTCCCGACCTGGACCTGCGAGCCGGCCGGCGTGACGGTGGCGTCGCCGCCGACGATCAGCCAGTCGGCCCGGTCGGCAGGGATCACGCCGCTCCCGATCGCCCAGCCGACGTTGTAGCCCTTGTCGAAGGACGCATCCCCGTCGACGACCAGCAGGCCCTCCGTCTCGGCCGCGGTGCCGGTCGCCGCGAAGTCGCTGCCGACGATCACGTTCGGCGCGTCGTCGGTGCCGTTGATGGTCCCGCTCTTGTCGTCGGACCAGCCCTGGCAGTTGCCCGCCGCGTCCGGGTCGGGGTCCGGGACGCAGGGGCCCCAGCCGTCGTTCGCGCCGTCCCCCGAGGGCGACGGACCGGGGAGGATGCCCGACGACGGCGGCAGCAGACCGGAGACGGTGGCGGCGTCGGCCGCGGGGATGGTCGTGCCGACCGCGATCGCGCCGCTCAGTGCCAGGGTGAGCGCGGCGCCGGCCGCAGCCCGCCGGTGCAGTGGTGCTCGAACCATCGGACCCCCGTCTCGCTCTGTGCCCCGGCGTGCGACGCGTCGTCGCGCCACGCGTCCACTGTCACCCACGCCCTCGGGCGGCGCATGTCGGACGTGCCCGTGCAGGCGGGGCGAAACCTCCTCTCGTCGCGGCCGCTCCCCGGAGCCCGCTGTGGGTGGGCCGTCCTAGGGTTGGCGTATGCGCCCCGTCACCGACCTCCAGCGCGTCGAGTCCCCGTTCGAGGTGGTCTCCGAGTACACCCCCTCGGGCGACCAGCCGACCGCCATCGCCGACCTCACGCAGCGGCTCCAGGCGGGGGAGAAGGACGTCGTGCTCCTCGGTGCGACGGGCACCGGCAAGTCGGCGACCACGGCCTGGCTCATCGAGCAGGTCCAGCGCCCCACGCTGGTGATGGCCCCCAACAAGACGCTCGCCGCGCAGCTCGCCACCGAGTTCCGCGAGCTGCTCCCCAACAACGCCGTCGAGTACTTCGTCTCGTACTACGACTACTACCAGCCCGAGGCGTACATCGCGCAGACCGACACCTACATCGAGAAGGACAGCTCGATCAACGACGAGGTCGAGCGCCTGCGCCACTCCGCGACGAGCTCGCTCCTGACCCGGCGGGACGTCGTCGTGGTCGCGTCGGTGTCGTGCATCTACGGCCTGGGCACGCCCCAGGAGTACGTGGACCGGATGGTCCGCCTGGACGTCGGGGACCAGGTGGAGCGAGACCAGCTCCTGCGGCAGTTCGTCACCATGCAGTACACGCGCAACGACATGGCGTTTACGCGCGGCACGTTCCGGGTGCGGGGCGACACGGTCGAGATCATCCCCGTGTACGAGGAGCTCGCGATCCGGATCGAGTTCTTCGGCGACGAGATCGAGTCGATCCAGCTCCTCCACCCGCTGAGCGGTGAGGTCATCCGCTCCGAGCGGAGCACGTACATCTTCCCGGCCACGCACTACGTCGCGGGCCCCGAGCGCATGGAGCGCGCGATCGGCTCGATCGAGGCCGAGCTGGCGGACAGGCTCGACGAGCTCGAGCGGCAGAACAAGCTCCTCGAGGCACAGCGCCTGCGCATGCGCACCACGTACGACATCGAGATGATGCGCCAGATCGGCACCTGCTCGGGCATCGAGAACTACTCGCGGCACATCGACGGCCGCACGCCCGGCTCGCCTCCGAACACGCTCCTCGACTTCTTCCCCGAGGACTTCCTCCTCGTGATCGACGAGTCGCACGTGACGGTCCCGCAGATCGGCGCCATGTACGAGGGCGACATGTCGCGCAAGCGGAACCTCGTGGACTTCGGGTTCCGGCTGCCGTCCGCGATGGACAACAGGCCGCTGCGGTGGGAGGAGTTCGTCGACCGGATCGGCCAGACCGTCTACCTGTCCGCGACGCCCGGCGCGTACGAGCTGTCGATGTCCGACGGGGTCGTCGAGCAGATCATCCGCCCGACGGGCCTGGTCGACCCGGAGGTCGTGGTCAAGCCCACCAAGGGCCAGATCGACGACCTGCTGGGCGAGATCCGCGACCGCGTCGACAAGGACGAGCGCGTGCTCGTCACGACCCTCACCAAGAAGATGGCCGAGGACCTCACGGACTACCTGCTCGACAAGGACGTGCGGGTCCGGTACCTGCACTCCGAGGTCGACACCCTGCGCCGCGTCGAGCTCCTGCGCGAGCTGCGGCTCGGCCAGTTCGACGTGCTCGTCGGCATCAACCTGCTGCGCGAGGGCCTCGACCTGCCCGAGGTGTCGCTCGTCGCGATCCTCGACGCGGACAAGGAGGGCTTCCTCCGGTCCGGCACCTCCCTCATCCAGACGATCGGCCGCGCGGCGCGCAACGTGTCCGGCCAGGTCCACATGTACGCGGACCGGATCACCGACGCGATGGCCCTGGCCATCGACGAGACGAACCGGCGCCGCGCCAAGCAGGTCGCGTACAACGAGGAGCACGGGATCGACCCGACCCCGCTGCGCAAGCGGATCGCGGACGTCACGGACATGCTCGCGCGCGAGGACATCGACACCGACGAGCTCCTGTCGACCGGGTACCGCGGCTCCGGGAAGGGCCGGTCCAAAAGCGGCGGCAAGGACACCGCCCCCGTCAAGGAGGGCGTCGGCGGCAACCGGCTCGCCGCCGCGGCCGCCGGTGACCTCGCCGGGCTCATCCAGGAGCTCACGGACCAGATGCACACGGCGGCCGGCGAGCTCCAGTTCGAGCTCGCGGCGCGCCTGCGCGACGAGATCTCCGACCTGAAGAAGGAGCTCCGGCAGCTCCACGCCGCCACGGCGTAGCAGCGCCCGGCCCCAGACCAGCACCGACCGACGCAGCACCGACACGAGGCAGGGGCAGACGATGGCGTTCAGCGTGCAGGTGACCTTCGACGCGCACGACCCGGAAGGGCTCGCGCGCTTCTGGATGGAGGCGCTCGGCTACGTCGTGCCGCCGCCGCCGGGTGACTTCGCCACCTGGGACGAAGCGCTCGACGCCTGGGGCGTCCCCGCGGACGAGCGGGACCGCGCGTTCGCGCTTGTCGACCCCGACGGCGCCGGGCCGCGGCTGTTCTTCCAGAAGGTCCCCGAGCCGAAGACCGCGAAGAACCGCGTGCACCTCGACGTCAACGTCGGCGCCGCCAGCGCTGCCGACGGGGACGACGACGCCGCGCGCGACGCCGTGCGCACGCACGCCACCAAGCTCGAGGGCCTCGGCGCGACGCGCGTCCGCGAGTTCGGCCCCGACGAGACGAACGGCGAGTACTGGATCGTCATGCACGACCCCGAGGGCAACGAGTTCTGCGTGCAGTGACGCTCGCGCGCCTACGCTGAGGCCGTGCCGTCCACATCGCAGCCACCCGCCGGCCGTGCGCACCGGGAACCCCTCCCGTCCGGTCTGTTCGTCGGCCTGACGACGCTCGACGTCGTCCACCGGGTCAGCGCGCCGCCCGACCCCAACACGAAGGTCACGGCCCGTCGCCAGGACGTGGCCGCGGGCGGTCCCGCCGCGAACGCGGCCGTGGTGTTCGCGGCCCTGGGCGGCCGGGCGACCCTGGTGACGGCGCTCGGCGCGGGCGCGGCGGCGTCGGCTGCACGCGACGACCTCGAGTCCCACGGCGTCCGGGTCGTGGACGTGGGACCGCGCGGGTTCGCGCTGGCCGTCTCCGCGGTCGCGGTCGACGAGCGCACGGGGGAGCGGACGGTCGTCTCCCCGGACGGCGGCCGGGTCGAGGTCGCCCCGCCGGGGCATGTCCACGAGCTGGTGCGCGGTCAGGACGTCGTGCTCCTCGACGGTCACCACCCGTCGCTCCAGGCGGTCGCGGCGAGGGCTGCACGTGCCGCGGGCGTGCCGGTCCTCCTCGACGCGGGCCGCTGGAAGCCCCACCTCGCGGACCTCGTGCCGTGGTGCGACGTGGTGGCAGCGTCCGGCGACTTCCGGCTGGGGCCGGAGCCCGACGCACGGGCCGAGGCGGTCGGTCCCGGGCTGCGTGCCGTCGGCGTGCCCCGGGTGGCCGTGACGCACGGCGGCGACCCCGTCGAGTGGTGGGACGGCGACCGGTCGGGGACCGTGCCGGTGCCGCGGGTCGACGTCGTCGACACGCTCGGCGCGGGTGACGCGTTCCACGGCGCGCTCGCGTGGGCGCTCGCCTCGGGCACGCCGTTCGCCGGGGCGATCGCGGAGGCGGCGCGGGTCGCGTCGCTGCGCGTCACCGTCGCCGGACCGCGGGCGTGGCTCACGCTGCTCGGCGCGCCGCCCGTGCCCACGGCGCCGCCCGGCACGGACGCGCTCTCCGCCGAGCCCCCGACGGTCGCCTCGCGCGACGAGCTGGTGGCGCGGGCGCGGGCCCTCGTCGAGCTGGCCCGGTCGGACGGCCGGCGCCGGGTGCTCGGCATCGCCGGACCCCCGGGCTCGGGGAAGTCGACCCTCGCCGCGCAGGTGGCGGACGCGCTTGGGGACGCGGCCGTCGTCGTCGGGCAGGACGGGTACCACCTGGCGCAGCGCGAGCTCGAACGGCTGGGCCGGGCCGACCGCAAGGGCGCCCCGGACACGTTCGACGCGGCCGGCTTCGTCGCGCTCCTCGAACGGCTCGTGGGGCAGGGACCGGGCGACCCGGTGGTCGTGGCCCCCGAGTTCCGCCGGGAGATCGAGGAGGCGGTCGCCGGCGCGGTGCCCGTGCACGCCGACACGGCGCTCGTGGTCACCGAGGGCAACTACCTCCTGCTCGACGAGGGGCCGTGGGCCCGCGTCCGCCCGCTCCTCGACGAGGCGTGGTTCCTCGACCCGGACGACGCCGCCCGGGTCGAGGGACTCGTCGCGCGGCACGTGCGGCACGGCCGGTCCGAGGCGGACGCCCGTGCCTGGGTGGAACGCTCCGACGAGGCGAACGCACGGCTCGTGCGGCCGGGCGCGCAGCGCGCAGACGTCGTCGTACGCCTCGCCGACTGGTAGCCTCGGTACCCGTCAGAAGGGGAGTACTCCCGAACGCGGCGACCTCGTCATCACGAGCGCGCCGGCCCGGTCAAGGGTCGGTGAGCGCTCCGGGGCGCCGGCCCGATCCCGGGTGGAGGAGACCTTCGGTACCCGTCGTCGTACCGGAGGTCTGTCCGTGGATGTTCCCGTCTGGGTCTGGCTCGTCACCGTCGCCGTGATCCTCGCCATGCTCGCCGTCGACTTCGTCGGCCACGCCCGTGTCCCGCACGCGCCGTCGATGCGCGAGTCCGCCTGGTGGTCGGCCGGGTACGTGGCGGTCGCGCTCGTGTTCGGGCTGGTCGTCTGGGCGGGCTGGGGAGGCGGCTTCGCGGGCGAGTACTTCGCCGGCTACATCACGGAGAAGAGCCTGTCCGTCGACAACCTCTTCGTGTTCGTGCTGATCATGGCGACGTTCCGGGTACCGCGGCTCCTGCAGCAGAAGGTCCTGCTGCTCGGGATCACCGTCGCGCTGGTCCTGCGGACGATCTTCATCCTGCTCGGCGCGGCGCTCGTCGAGAACTTCTCCTGGGTCTTCTACCTGTTCGGCGCGTTCCTGCTGTGGACGGCATGGTCGCAGCTGAGGCACGCGCGGAGCGGCGACGACGAGGAGTACCACGAGAACGGCTTCCTCCGGCTCGTGCGGCGCACGCTGCCGGTGACCGAGGACTACGTCGAGGGCCACATGGTCGTGCGGCGGGCGGGCCGATGGTTCGTCACGCCCCTGCTCGTCGTGATGCTGGCGATCGGCAGCGCCGACCTCCTGTTCGCCGTCGACTCGATCCCCGCGATCTTCGGGCTCACGCAGGAGACGTACCTGGTGTTCGCGGCGAACGCGTTCTCGCTGCTCGGTCTGCGCCAGCTCTACTTCCTCATCGACGGGCTGCTCGACCGGCTCGTCTTCCTCGCGTACGGGCTCGCCGCGATCCTCGCGTTCATCGGCGTCAAGCTCGTGCTGCACGCGCTGCACACCAACGAGCTGCCGTTCGTGAACGGGGGCGAGCACGTCGAGGTCCCGGAGATCTCCACGGCGTTCTCGCTCGGCTACATCGTCGTCGTGCTCGCGATCACCACCCTGCTGAGCCTGTGGGCGGACCGTCGCCGTCGCGAGCTCGCAGCCCCCACCCGGAAGGACTCCTGACCCGTGCACGACATCCCCACCTGGTTCCGCGCGGTCAGCCTCACGGTGCTCGCGGTCCTGCTCCTGGGCGACCTGTACCTCGTGCGGCGCCGCCCGCACGTGCCGTCGGTCAAGGAGTGCCTGGCCTGGATCGGGTTCTACGTGGGCCTCGCGCTGGTGTTCGGCGGGCTGCTGTACCTGGTGGGCGGGGGAGCGCCCGCGACCGAGTTCTACGCCGGGTGGCTGACCGAGTACAGCCTGTCGGTCGACAACCTGTTCGTGTTCGTGCTGATCATGGCGTCGTTCGCGGTGCCCCGCGAGCAGCAGCAGCGGGTCCTCATGGTGGGCATCGTGATCGCGCTCGTGCTCCGCGGCGTCTTCATCCTCGCGGGCGCCGCGCTCATCGAGCACTTCACCTGGATCTTCTACTTCTTCGGCGCGTTCCTCGTCTACACCGCGGTCACGCTCGTACGCGGCGGCGGGGAGGACGAGGAGTACCACGAGAACCGGTTCGTGGGGCTCGTGCGCCGCGTCCTGCCCGTCACCGACCACTACGACGGGGGCCGCCTCACCACCCGGGTCGACGGGCGGCGGTTCCTGACCCCGCTCCTGATCGTGTTCGTCGCCATCGGCACGACGGACCTGCTGTTCGCGTTCGACTCGATCCCCGCGATCTTCGGGCTGACCCAGGACCCGTTCATCGTCTTCACGGCGAACGTCTTCGCGCTCATGGGCCTGCGCCAGCTGTACTTCCTGCTCGGCGGGCTGCTCGACCGGCTCGTCTACCTGCCGCTCGGCCTGGCCGTCGTGCTCGCGTTCATCGGCGTGAAGCTCGTCCTCGAGGCGCTGCACGAGAACACGGTGCCCTTCATCAACGGCGGCGACCCGGTCCCGGTGCCCGAGGTGCCCACGTGGCTCTCGCTCGTCGTGATCGTCGTCGTGCTCGCCGCCGCGACGCTCGCGAGCCTGTGGCGCGCCGGCCGGACCGGGGGCGGCGGGCCGGGCGGGGCTCCTCAGGTCAGGCCTGCGGCGCCCACGGCCCCATGACCTGGACCCACGCCCGCAGCTCGCGGTTCGCGACGACGCCGGCCTGCCGGAACGGGTCCTCGTCCAGCAGGGCGGCCGCGGCGGCCTCGTCCACGGCGGTCACGACGAGCAGCGCGCCGTCGTCCCGGCCCTCGGCCGGGGCCCACGGCCCGGACGCGAGCAGGCTCCCTCGCTCGAGCAGGTCCGCCAGGAACGCGCGGTGCGACGGCCTCACCTCGTCCCGCGTCACGGTGTCCTCGGTGTAGGTGTAGAGGACGGCGAAGACGGGCTGCGCGGGGGCGGTGGAGGTGGTCATGGCGCCATTGAAGCGCACGACGCCGCGCGCTCGCGCGAGTCCTCGCGATGCGGACGTCCGGCACCGCGGGTGTCACGACGACCTCGAGCGAGCCACGCGCCGATCGCCCTTCACGACGACGCCCGCAGCGAACATCGGTCGAACATGTGTGCGATTGTCAGAGGGGCGCCCTACCATGGTGCGGTGACCAATCGCCTCGTGATCCAGGGTGCGCGCGAGCACAACCTCCGCAACGTCGACCTCGACCTCCCGCGCGACGCGATGATCGTCTTCACGGGACTGTCCGGGTCCGGCAAGTCGTCCCTCGCGTTCGACACGATCTTCGCGGAGGGCCAGCGCCGCTACGTCGAGTCGCTGTCCGCGTACGCGCGCCAGTTCCTCGGGCAGATGGACAAGCCCGACGTCGACTTCATCGAGGGACTGTCGCCCGCCGTCTCGATCGACCAGAAGACCACCAACCGCAACCCGCGGTCGACGGTCGGCACCATCACCGAGATCTACGACTACCTGCGCCTGCTGTTCGCGCGCGCCGGCACCCAGCACTGCCCCGTGTGCGGGGAAAAGGTCCAGGCGCAGACGCCCCAGCAGATCGTCGACCGCCTCCTCGAGCTGCCCGAGGGCACGCGCTACCAGGTGCTCGCGCCCGTGGTGCGCGGCCGCAAGGGCGAGTACGCCGACCTCTTCAAGGAGCTGCAGGCCAAGGGCTTCGCGCGCGCACGCGTCGACGGCCAGGTCGCCCAGCTCACTGAGCCCCCGGCGCTCGAGAAGAAGCTCAAGCACGACATCGAGGTCGTGGTCGACCGCCTCGTCTCGCGCGAGGGCGTCCAGCGCCGTCTCACCGACTCCGTCGAGACCGCGCTCGGCCTCGCCGGCGGCCTGCTGCTCGTCGAGCTCGTCGACGCCGAGGCGGACGACCCCGAGCGCCTGCGCCGCTTCTCCGAGCGCCGCGCCTGCCCCAACGACCACGAGCTCACGCTCGACGAGATCGAGCCCCGCACCTTCTCCTTCAACGCGCCCTACGGCGCGTGCCCCGAGTGCACCGGCATCGGGTTCCGGCTCGAGGTCGACCCCGACCTCGTGATCCCCGACGAGGAGAAGTCGCTGGCCGACGGCGCCGTCGCGCCCTGGGCGCAGATCTCGAGCGAGTACTTCGTGCGCGTCATGTCGGCGCTCGCGGACGAGCTCGGCTTCTCGATGGACGTCCCGTGGCGGGCCCTGCCCGAGCGTGCCAAGAAGGCGATCCTCTACGGCCAGGACCACAAGGTCCACGTGCGGTACAAGAACCGCTGGGGCCGCGAGCGGCAGTACTCCACGGGCTTCGAGGGCGTCGTCACGTTCCTCGAGCGCCGGCACCACGAGACCGAGTCGGAGTGGTCGAAGGAGAAGTACGAGGCCTTCATGCGCGAGGTCCCGTGCCCGGTGTGCCAGGGCACGCGCCTCAAGCCCGAGGTCCTCGCCGTCAAGGTCGGCGGCCGGTCCATCGCCGACGTCTGCCGCCTGTCGCTGCGCGACGCGCACGCCTTCCTCGGCGCGCTCGAGCTCGGCGAGCGGGAGCGTCGCATCGCGCAGGAGGTCCTCAAGGAGATCGCCGCCCGGCTCGGCTTCCTGCTCGACGTCGGTCTCGACTACCTCTCGCTCGAGCGTCCGGCGGGCACCCTGTCGGGCGGCGAGGCGCAGCGCATCCGGCTCGCGACCCAGATCGGGTCGGGCCTGGTCGGCGTCCTGTACGTGCTCGACGAGCCGTCCATCGGCCTGCACCAGCGCGACAACCGCCGCCTCATCGACACCCTGACCCGGCTGCGCAACCTCGGGAACACGCTGATCGTCGTCGAGCACGACGAGGACACCATCCGCACCGCGGACTGGATCGTCGACATCGGCCCGGGCGCGGGCGAGCACGGCGGCCACGTCGTGCACTCGGGCGACCTCAAGGGTCTGCTCCGTTCGCGCGAGTCGATCACGGGCGCGTACCTGTCGGGCCGGCGCAGCATCCCCATGCCCGCCGAGCGCCGGCCGGTCGACAAGAACCGCCGGGTGACCGTCGTCGGGGCGCGCGAGCACAACCTCCAGGGCATCGACGTGTCGTTCCCGCTCGGGACGTTCACCGCCGTCACCGGCGTCTCCGGGTCGGGCAAGTCGACGCTCGTCAACTCGATCCTCTACACGGTCATGGCGAACGAGCTCAACGGCGCCCGCCAGGTCGCCGGCCGCCACACGCGCGTCACGGGCCTCGACCAGCTCGACAAGGTCGTGCACGTCGACCAGGGTCCGATCGGCCGCACCCCGCGCTCCAACCCCGCGACCTACACGGGCGTGTGGGACCACGTGCGCCGGCTCTTCGCGGAGACGACTGAGGCCAAGGTCCGCGGGTACACCCCGGGCCGGTTCTCGTTCAACGTCAAGGGCGGGCGCTGCGAGGCGTGCTCAGGCGACGGGACCCTCAAGATCGAGATGAACTTCCTGCCCGACGTCTACGTGCCCTGCGAGGTGTGCCACGGCGCCCGGTACAACCGGGAGACCCTCGAGGTCCACTTCAAGGGCAAGACGGTCGCGGACGTCCTGGACATGCCGATCGAGGAGGCCGCGGAGTTCTTCGCCGCCGTCCCCGCGATCAGCCGGCACCTGCGCACGCTCGTCGACGTGGGCCTCGGGTACGTCCGGCTCGGCCAGCCCGCGCCGACGCTGTCGGGCGGCGAGGCGCAGCGCGTCAAGCTCGCGAGCGAGCTGCAGAAGCGCTCGACCGGCCGCACGGTCTACGTCCTCGACGAGCCCACGACCGGCCTGCACTTCGAGGACGTGCGCAAGCTCCTCGCCGTGCTGCAGTCGCTCGCCGACAAGGGCAACACGGTGATCGTGATCGAGCACAACCTCGACGTCATCAAGAACGCCGACTGGGTCATCGACATGGGACCCGAGGGCGGCTCGGGTGGTGGCCGGGTCATCGCCGAGGGCACGCCCGAGCACGTCGCGGGCGTCGCTGCGAGCCACACGGGGCGGTTCCTCGCGGAGGTGCTCCCCGGCGCCGAGTCGGACGACGTGGCCGAGGAGCGCCGCAGCGCCTGAACGTCGCCCGGCCGGGCGGGTCGAGGTCGTCCAGGCGCAGGCGGCCCCGGGCGACGCCGGCGTCAGGCCTGCGGCTGAGCGATCCGGGCGGGGGCGGGCTCGACCGTGACGGCGAAGTTCACCGACCGCGCGAGGAAGCAGTGCTCGTGCGCGAGCTCGTGCACCCGCGCGAGGGCCTCGTCGGAGACGTCCGGCCCGGCGTCCACCGTGACGCGGGGCCGCAGCGTGACGTCGACGAACTGCCCGGCGCCGCTCGACTCGACGCGCATGCGTCCGGTGGCCTCGTCGGTGTACTCGCGCACCACGATCCCGTGGCTCGACGCGAGGTGGAGGAACCACAGCATGTGGCAGTCGCTGAGCGAGGCCACGAAGAGCTGCTCGGGCGAGTAGCGCGTCGGGTCGCCCCGGAACGCCGGGTCGGACGACGCGGGCAGCGGGGGGAGCCCGGGGAACTCGACCGTGTGGTCGCGCGAGTAGGCCGTGTACGAGCTGGTGCCGGTCGTCCCGGCGCCCGTCCAGGTGATGGTGGCGCGGTAGTCGTGGAAGGCTCCCATGGCCACACCCTAGTGGTGCGCGTCACACCCCGCGCGTGCCCACGGGCGCGCACCCGGAGCGTCGGTGGGCCCGACTAGGCTCGTCTGTATGGCCGATCCCGCGACGTACCGCCCTGCCCCGGGAGAGGTGCCGACCGACCCGGGCGTGTACCGGTTCCGTGACCAGCACGGTCGCGTGATCTACGTCGGCAAGGCGAAGAACCTGCGGTCCCGGCTGGCGAACTACTTCCAGGACGTCGCGAACCTCCACCCGCGCACGCAGACGATGGTGACGACGGCGGCGTCAGTCGAATGGACCGTGGTCGGGACCGAGGTCGAGGCCCTCGCGCTCGAGTACTCCTGGATCCAGGAGTTCGACCCGAGGTTCAACGTGAAGTACCGGGACGACAAGTCCTACCCGTACCTCGCGGTCACCCTGGGGGAGGAGTTCCCCCGCGCGCAGGTGATGCGCGGCGCGAAGCGGCCCGGCACCCGGTACTTCGGGCCCTACGGGCACGCCTGGGCGATCCGCGAGACCCTCGACCTCCTGCTGAGGGTCTTCCCGGTCCGGACCTGCTCGTCGGGCGTGTTCCGCCGTGCGCACCAGACGGGCCGGCCGTGCCTGCTCGGGTACATCGACAAGTGCTCGGCGCCCTGCGTCGGGCGGATCAGCCCCGAGGACCACCGCGCCCTCGCCGAGGACTTCTGCGACTTCATGGCCGGCGACACCGCGCGCTTCGTCAAGCGCCTCACGGCCCGCATGCAGGAGGCCGCGGCGTCGATGGAGTACGAGCAGGCCGCCCGCCTGCGCGACGACATCCAGGCCCTGGAGCGTGCGACCGAGAAGAACGCCGTCGTCCTGGGCGACGGCACCGACGCCGACGTGTTCGCGCTCGTCGGGGACGAGCTCGAGGCGGCGGTCCAGGTCTTCCACGTGCGCGGGGGCCGCATCCGCGGCCAGCGCGGCTGGGTGGTCGAGAAGGTCGAGGACGTCACCGACGCAGAGCTCGTCGAGCACCTGCTCCAGCAGGTCTACGGCGCGGACGACGAGCGCGTCTCCGACCCCGCGGACCGGGCGGCGGTCCGCCGGAGCGGGCGGACCGCGGATCGGGGCGCCGAGTCGCGTCGCACCCGCACCAACGACGCGGTCCCGCGCGAGGTCCTGGTCCCGGTCCTGCCGTCCAACCACGACGAGGTCACCGCGTGGCTCACCGGGCTGCGCGGCGCGCGCGTCGACGTCCGGGTCGCGCAGCGTGGCGACAAGGCCGAGCTGGCCAGAACCGTCCGCACCAACGCCGAGCACGCCCTCGCCCTGCACCGGACCCGCCGCTCGGGCGACCTGACGACCCGGTCGCAGGCGCTCCGCGAGATCCAGGAGGCGCTCGGCCTCGACACGGCGCCGCTGCGGATCGAGTGCTACGACGTCTCGCACAACCAGGGCACCTACCAGTCCGCGTCGATGGTGGTGTTCGAGGACGGGCTGCCGCGCAAGAGCGAGTACCGCCGGTTCGCCGTGCGCGGGCCCGAGGGCGACGGCGCCCGCGACGACACGGCCGCGATGCACGAGGTCCTGACCCGCCGGTTCCGCCGCTACCTCGAGGCACGCGACGGGGTGTCCGACGTCGAGCTCGACTCGGTCGAGGAGGACGCCCCCGCCCGCCGCGCGAGCGACGTGACGGGCTCGTCCGGCCCCGTCTCCGGGCCGGCCACACCCGTGGACGAGGACGGTCGGCCCCGCCGCTTCGCGTACCCGCCCAACCTCGTCGTCGTCGACGGCGGCCCGCCCCAGGTCGCGGCCGCGGCACGCGCGCTCGAGGAGCTCGGCGTGACCGACGTCGCGCTGTGCGGCCTCGCCAAGCGCCTCGAGGAGGTCTGGCTGCCGGGCGAGGAGTACCCGGTCATCCTCGAGCGCTCGTCCGAGGGGCTCTACCTCCTCCAGCGCGTCCGCGACGAGGCGCACCGGTTCGCGATCACCTACCACCGCAGCCGCCGCAGCAAGGGCATGACGGTCTCCGCGCTCGACGACGTCCCCGGCCTCGGGCCCGCACGCCGCAAGGCGCTGCTCGCGACGTTCGGCTCCGTCAAGAAGCTCCGGGCCGCGACGGCCGAGGAGATCGCGACCGTCCCCGGCATCGGCGACGCGACCGCGCGCGCCGTCGTCGCCGCGCTCGCCCCCCGCGACGGCGGTGCCGAGCGCGGAGCCGACCCCGCCGCGCCCCAGGACGGCGAGGGCCGGTCCGACGGCACGCAGCCCGAGACGACCGTCCCGGCACCGTCCGCTGGCATGCTGGACGGATGAGCCACGAGCCCGATCCCTCGACCGTCCCCGTCGGCATCCCCGCGGTCGAGGCCGCGACGCCCGCCCCCGAGGCCACCGAGCGCGAGGTCATGATCGTCACCGGCATGTCCGGGGCGGGGCGGACCCGCGCCGCCGCCGTCCTGGAGGACCTGGGCTGGTACGTCGTCGACAACCTCCCGCCCCGCATGATCGTCCCGCTCGTCGACCTCATGACCCGCACCGGTTCGCCCGTGGAGCGGATCGCCGCCGTCGTCGACGCGCGGGGGCGCGAGTTCTTCTCGGACCTCGAGGAGGTCCTGGGGCACCTGCGCCAGGCCGGGGTGTTCTACCGGATCCTCTACCTCGACGCGTCCGACGAGGTGCTCGTCCGCCGCTTCGAGCAGGTCCGCCGTCCGCACCCGCTGCAGGGCGAGGGCCGCGTGCTCGACGGGCTCGCCGCCGAGCGCCGGCTCCTCGCGCGCGTCCAGGAGCGAGCCGACGTCGCGATCGACACGTCCGTGCTCACCGTCCACGACCTCGCCCGCGAGGTCCGGGCCGCGGTGGCCGACGGCGCACCCGACACGCTGCGCGTCAACGTCGTCGCGTTCGGCTTCAAGTACGGGCTCCCGCTCGACGCCGACCACGTCGTCGACGTCCGGTTCCTCGCCAACCCGTACTGGATCACCGAGCTACGGCACCTGACGGGCCGCGACGCGCCCGTCCGCGACTACGTGCTCGCGCGGCCCGGGGCGCTCGAGTTCGTCGAACGGTACGTCTGGGCGCTCGAGCCCGTCCTGGCCGGGTACCTGCACGAGGAGAAGCGGTACGTCACGATCGCCGTCGGGTGCACGGGCGGCAAGCACCGCTCCGTCGCGATCGCCGAGGAGCTCGCCGCACGGCTGCGGCGCCACGGGGAGCGCGTGCTGGTCACGGCACGCGACCTCGGGAAGGAGTGAGGGTGGGTCCACGCAGCACGTCCCCGGCCGTCGTCGCGCTCGGCGGGGGGCACGGGCTGTCGGCGTCGCTCGCGGCGCTCCGGCTGCTCTCCGAACGGCTCACGGCGGTCGTGACCGTCGCCGACGACGGCGGGTCCTCCGGCCGCCTGCGCACCGAGCTCGGCGTGCTCCCGCCTGGTGACCTGCGGATGGCGCTGTCCGCCCTGTGCGACGACTCCGAGTGGGGACGCACCTGGAGCGACCTGCTCCAGCACCGGTTCCGCTCCGACGGCGAGCTCGACCACCACGCCGTCGGGAACCTCATCATCGTCGCGCTCTGGCAGATCCTCGGGGACACCGTCGGCGGACTCGACTGGGTCGGACGCCTCCTGGGCGTGCACGGGCGCGTCCTGCCCATGTCGTCGGTCCCGCTCGCGATCGAGGCCGACTGCCGCGTCGACGGCGACCTCGTCACGGTCCGCGGGCAGAGCCAGGTCGCCAAGGCCCCCGGCCCGATCGAGGAGCTCCGCATGGAGCCGCCCGACGCCGCCGCCTGCGAGGAGACCATCGCCGCGATCCGCGAGGCCGACTGGGTCGTCCTCGGCCCCGGCTCCTGGTACACGTCCGTGATCACCCACCTGCTGGTCCCCGACCTCGCCGCGGCGCTCCACGAGACCTCCGCCCGCCGGTGCGTCACGCTCAACCTCGAGCCCGAGGTCGGCGAGACCGACGGGCTCGGGCCCACCGAGCACCTCGAGCTGCTGCACCGCTACGCCCCCGACCTCCGGATCGACGCCGTCGTCGCCGACCCGTCCGCCGTCGACGACACCGACCGCCTGGCGCTCGCGGCCGACCGGATGGGCGCGCGCCTGCTGCTGCGCCAGGTGAGCCGGGGCGACGGGTCGCCGCGGCACGACCCGCTGCGGCTCGCGACCGCCTACCAGGACGCGTTCGACGGGTTCTGGGGCGACGTCGGGACGCGGGCCTGACGACGGCGGGTGGCAGGATGCTCCCATGGCGCTGACCGCACAGGTGAAGGAAGAGCTCGCACGGCTGGCCGTGGACAGGACGTCCTACCGCAAGGCCGAGGTCTCCGCGACGCTCCGCTTCGCAGGCGGGCTGCACATCATCTCGGGCCGGATCGTGATCGAGGCCGAGCTCGACACCGCAGCGGCGGCGCGGCGCCTGCGCCAGGCGATCCTCGAGGTCTTCGGGCACTCGAGCGAGGTCATCGTGGTCTCGCCGAGCGGGCTGCGTCGCCAGACGCGGTACGTGGTCCGGGTGGTGCGCGACGGCGAGTCCCTGGCACGCCAGACGGGCCTGCTGGACGCGCGGGGGCGCCCGGTGCGGGGCCTGTCGCCGCAGATCGTGTCCGCGGGGGTGGGGGAGGCGGAGTCGGCGTGGCGCGGCGCCTTCCTCGCCCACGGCTCGCTCACCGAGCCCGGCCGGTCGGCCGCCCTCGAGGTCACGTGCCCCGGGCCCGAGGCCGCGCTCGCCCTGGTCGGCGCCGCGCGCCGGCTCGGGATCCAGGCCAAGGCGCGCGAGGTGCGGGGCATCGACCGCGTGGTGATCAGGGACGGCGACGCGATCAGCGCGATGCTGACCCGCCTCGGCGCGCACGACACCGTCCTCGTGTGGGAGGAGCGGCGGACCCGTCGTGAGGTCCGGGGGACCGCGAACCGCCTCGCGAACTTCGACGACGCGAACCTGCGCCGGTCCGCGCGCGCGGCGGTCGCCGCGGGGGCCCGGGTCGAGCGGGCGTTCGAGATCCTGGGCGACGAGATGCCCGAGCACCTGCGCGAGGCCGGCGAGCTCCGGCTCGCGCACAAGCAGGCGTCGCTCGAGGAGCTGGGTCAGCTCGCCGACCCCCCGCTGACCAAGGACGCGGTGGCCGGCCGCATCCGCCGCCTGCTGGCCACGGCGGACAAGCGGGCCGCGGAGCTCGGGGTCCCGGACACCGAGGCGGGGCTCAGCCCCGACATGCTCGAGCTCTGAGGTGCCCGCGCTTTGTCGGTGTCCGACAGACGGGCGCGTCTCACCTGCAGAACACCACGAGGCGACCAAGGTCACATCGGGTATAGGCTTTGGGCGTCGGGAAACCTGCGAAACCCCACCTTCGGACCTCGGTCGAGGCTCGAGGTGCGTTCTCAGTCAGGTTCGCCCCCCCGCGTACGCCGATGTACGACAACGTTCGACAACAACCGTGTGCGTCGGAGCAGAACCGGCGCGCCCTGAGGAGGGCATAGTGACCATCCGCGTCGGTATCAACGGCTTCGGTCGTATCGGCCGCAACTTCTACCGCGCGCTCGTCGCGTCGGGTGCGGACATCGAGGTCGTTGCGGTCAACGACCTGACGGACAACAAGACGCTCGCGCACCTGCTCAAGTACGACACGGTGCTCGGCCGCTTCCCGAAGTCGGTCGACTTCGACGCCGAGAACATCATCGTCGACGGCAAGAACATCCGGGTCTTCGAGGAGCGCGACCCCGCGAACCTCCCCTGGAGCGAGGTCGGCGCCGACATCGTCATCGAGTCGACGGGCTTCTTCACGGACGCCGAGAAGGCCAAGGCCCACATCGCGGGCGGTGCCAAGAAGGTCATCATCTCGGCCCCGGCCAAGAACGAGGACGCCACCTTCGTCATGGGCGTGAACAACGACCAGTACGACCCGGCGGCGCACCACATCATCTCGAACGCGTCCTGCACGACGAACTGCCTCGCGCCGCTCGCCAAGGCGCTCAACGACTCGATCGGCATCGAGCGTGGCCTCATGACCACGATCCACGCCTACACGGGTGACCAGAACCTCCAGGACGGCCCGCACAAGGACCTGCGTCGTGCCCGCGCGGCCGCGCAGAACATCGTGCCGACCTCCACGGGTGCCGCCAAGGCCGTGAGCCTGGTCCTCCCGGAGCTCAAGGGCAAGCTCGACGGCTACGCGCTCCGCGTGCCGGTCATCACGGGCTCGGCCACGGACCTCACCTTCACCGCCTCCAAGGAGGTCACGGTGGACGAGGTCAACGCCGCGATCAAGGCCGCGTCGGAGGGCCCCCTCAAGGGCATCCTCGAGTACGTGGACGACGAGATCGTCTCGAGCGACATCGTCACCAACCCGCACCAGAGCATCTTCGACTCGAAGCTCACCAAGGTGATCGGCGACCAGGTGAAGGTCGTCTCCTGGTACGACAACGAGTGGGGCTACTCGAACAGCCTCGTCGCGCTCACGGTGTACGTGGGCGAGCGTCTCTCCTGACGCTCGACGTGCCCGCCGTGCGAGTCCTCGCACGACACCCGTAGCACCCGATGCCCGCGCCGGGCCGTGGCTCCCACGCCTCGGCCGGCGCGGGCATCGTCGTGTGACGGCACCCCCGCCCTCCGCACCCCTCAAGGAGCAGCCATGGCAGTCAAGACCATCGCGGACCTCGGTGACCTGCGCGGCAAGCGCGTCCTCGTCCGCTCCGACTTCAACGTCCCGCTCGACGGCGAGACCATCACCGACGACGGCCGCATCCGCGCGTCGCTCCCGACGCTGACGCGGCTCGTGGACGCCGGCGCGCGCGTGGTCGTGACCGCGCACCTGGGCCGCCCGAAGGGCGCCCCGGACCCCCAGTACTCGCTCGCGCCCGTCGCGCACCGCCTCGGTGAGCTCCTCGGCCAGGACGTCGCGCTCGCCGCCGACGTCGTCGGGACCTCCGCGCAGGAGACCGTGGCCGGCCTCGGCGACGGCCAGGTCGCGCTCCTCGAGAACGTCCGGTTCGACGCGCGCGAGACCAGCAAGGTCGACGCGGAGCGCGAGGAGCTCGCGGGCGAGCTCGCGGGCCTCGCCGACGTCTTCGTGTCCGACGGCTTCGGCGTCGTGCACCGCAAGCAGGCGTCGGTCTACGACGTCGCGAAGCTCCTCCCGGCCGCCGCGGGCGAGCTGGTCCTCAAGGAGGTCCAGGCGCTCTCGAAGGCGACCGAGGACCCGGCGCGCCCGTACGTCGTCGTGCTGGGCGGCTCGAAGGTCTCCGACAAGCTCGGCGTGATCGCGAACCTGCTCACCAAGGCGGACCGCCTCGTGATCGGCGGCGGCATGCTCTTCACGTTCCTCGCCGCGCAGGGCCACTCGGTAGGCTCCTCGCTGCTCGAGGAGGACCAGATCGAGACGGTCAAGGGGTACCTCGCGACGGCCGCCGAGCGCGGCGTCGAGATCGTCCTGCCGACCGACATCGAGGCCGCCGACTCGTTCGCCGCGGACGCCCCGCACCGGACGGTGCCCGCCGACGCGATCCCCGACGGCACCATGGGCCTCGACATCGGCCCCGAGTCGGCGGCGCTGTTCGCGAGCAAGATCACGGACGGCAAGACGGTCGTGTGGAACGGCCCGATGGGCGTGTTCGAGTTCCCGGAGTTCGCCGCGGGGACCCGCGCGGTCGCGCAGGCGATCGTGGACGCGACCGCGAACGGCGGCTTCACGATCGTCGGCGGCGGCGACTCCGCCGCGGCCGTGCGCCTCCTCGGCTTCGACGAGGACGGCTTCAGCCACATCTCCACCGGCGGCGGCGCCAGCCTCGAGTTCCTCGAGGGCAAGGAGCTCCCCGGGCTCGCCGTCCTCGGTGCCTGAGCCGGCGCGCCCCGGCCGGCACCAGCCCCCCGCACCACGAGAGAGAAGGACCCTGTGACCACCACCCGCACGCCGCTCATGGCGGGCAACTGGAAGATGAACCTGGACCACCTCCAGGCCACGCACACCGTGCAGAAGCTCGCGTGGACCCTCAAGGACGGCAAGCACGACTACGCGTCCGTGGAGGTCGTCGTCGTGCCGCCGTTCACCGACCTGCGCAGCGTCCAGACCCTGGTCGACGCCGACAAGCTCCAGGTCAAGTACGGCGCCCAGGACGTCTCCGTGCACACCGAGGGCGCGTACACGGGCGAGATCTCGCCCGTCATGCTGGCCAAGCTCGGCGTCTCCTACGTCGTCGTGGGCCACTCGGAGCGCCGCGAGTACCACGGCGAGGACGACGCGACGGTGTCCGCGAAGGCGAAGTCGGCCTTCGGCCAGGGCCTCGTGCCGATCATCTGCGTGGGGGAGGGGCTCGACGTCCGCAAGGCCGGCGAGCAGGTCTCCTACACGCTCGCGCAGGTCGACGGCGCGTTCGACGGGCTCTCGGCCGAGCAGGCCGCGCAGGCCGTCGTCGCGTACGAGCCCGTCTGGGCCATCGGCACGGGCGAGGTCGCGACCCCGGAGGACGCTCAGGAGGTCTGCCGTGCCATCCGCGGGCGCCTCGCCGAGCTGTACTCGGCCGAGGTCGCGGACGCCGTCCGGGTCCTGTACGGCGGCTCCGTGAAGTCCGGCAACGTCGCGTCGATCATGGCGCAGGCCGACGTCGACGGCGCCCTCGTGGGCGGCGCGAGCCTCGACCCCGAGGAGTTCGCGCGTATCGTCCGGTACCAGTCGCACGCCGTCTGACGCCCGTGCGGGGATGACCTGCTGGTCCGCGGGACGGACCGCGGACCAGCGGGCACCCCGGCGCCACCGTCGTCCGGATGGTGGCGTGTTCGCCGGAACCCCTCCGGCTCGCCTACTCTTGTCCTGTTCGACACACCGCAACGCGAGGAACTCTTCACGTGGACGTACTGCGCATCACCCTCCAGGTCCTCCTGGTCCTCACGAGCGTGCTGCTCGTGCTCCTCGTGCTGCTCCACAAGGGCAAGGGCGGCGGCCTCTCCGACATGTTCGGCGGGGGGATCAGCTCGAGCGCCGGGAGTTCCGGCGTCGCCGAGCGGAACCTGAACCGCATCACGGTCATCATCGCGCTGGTCTGGACGGCAGCGATCGTGCTCCTCGGCCTGATCCAGAAGGTCAACTGATCCGCATCAGCTGACCCGGGCGCCTCGCGGCGTCCTCATCGGCATCGCGTCGTGCGGTCGCCGGGCATCGCCGCCCCGGCCGCCACGGCGCCCGCAGGGAGAAGAGAAGAGCCGACGTGGCTGGGGGAAACGCCATCCGTGGCTCGCGCGTGGGCGCGGGACCGCTGGGGGAGAACGAGCGAGGCGACGTCGCCCCGCGGCTGTCCGTGTCGTACTGGTGCGCCAACGGGCACGAGACCCGTCCGGCGTTCGCGACCGGCGGCGAGGTCGAGATCCCGACGACGTGGGACTGCCAGCGGTGCGGCCTCCCCGCCGGCACGGACCGGGAGGCGCCGCCGGAGGCGCCCCGCAACGAGCCGTACAAGACGCACCTGGCGTACGTGAAGGAGCGGCGGAGCGACGCCGACGGCGCCGCGCTCCTCGACGAGGCCCTCGCAGCCCTGCGCGCCCGCCGCGGCCGCTGAGCGGCACCCCGCCGCAGCACGGACGACGCCGGCACCGGACCCCGCGAGGGGCCGGTGCCGGCGTCTTGTCGTCGAGCCGGGTGAGGTGCCGGCCCCGTCAGGCCGCCGCGGTGTCCCCGGCGGCTGCGGCGTCCACGAGCCAGAGGGTCAGCTCGGCCCCGGTCGCGCCCGCGGCGGGCGTGCCGTGGACGTCGTCGCCGTCGAGCGCGCGCGCGACGGCGTCCGCCTTCTCGGCGCCCGCGGCCACGACCCACACCTCGCGCGCGCCGTGGATCGTCTCGAACGTGAAGGAGACCCGTTCGGGCGGCGGCTTGGGAGAGCCGTGCACCCCGACGGCCGCGACACCGGTGACGTCGAGGGCCGGGTGGCCCGGGAACAGCGACGCGACGTGCCCGTCGGGGCCCATGCCGAACATGAGCACGTCGAACGCAGGCGCCGCGGCGCCGTCGGGCGCGAACCGGGCGAGCTCGGCCGCGTAGGCGGCCGCCGACTCCTCGGGCGTCGCGACGGCGCCGAGCGGCGGCATCGCGTGCACGTGGTCCGCGGGCAGCGCGCCCGCCGACACGAGCGCGTCGACGAGCGCCTCGCGGGCCTGGGTCTCGTTGCGGTCCGGGTCCTCGTCGGGCAGGAACCGCTCGTCGCCCCACCACAGGTGCACGCCCGACCAGTCGACCGCGTCGACGAGCGGGCTCGCGGCGGCCGCGGCGAGGGTCTTGATGCCGACGGTCCCGCCCGTGAGCACGACGTGCGTCACGGGCTGCACCGACTGGAGGTCGGTCAGCCGCACGAGGAGCCGCGCCGCGGCCGCCTCGGCGAGCGTGTCGGCGTCGGGGTGGACGACGACACGCCGCTCGGCGGCCGCGGGGACCCCGTCGGGACCGGGCCGGCCGGTCATGCGGCGTCGAGCTTCGCGAGGCCCTTGGTGAGGACCTCCCCGAACATCTCGTCGGGGTCGAGCCGGCGCAGCTCCTCGGCGAGCGCCTCGTTGAGGAGGCGGATCGGGAGGGCGACGTGCCGGTCGGGCTGGTCGGGCTGCGAGATGGTGACGACGCGGCCGTCGGGGCGGTCGAACACGATGGAACCGCTCTTGCGCTCGAGGGTGACCCGCGTGATGGCGTCCGCGTCGCGGTGGCGCCGCACCGTCACGGGGCAGCGCAGCCGCAGCCGCAGCCAGGCGGCGAGCAGGTCGATCGAGGTGTGCCCCGACTCGCCCTCGATGGTCACCGACGACACCGACTCGTAGGGCGGCTGGTCGAGGGCGGCGGCGATGAGCCCGCGCCACAGCGTGACGCGCGCCCACGCGAGGTCGGTGTCGCCGGGCTCGTGCTCGGCCGCGAGGCGGCGGAGCATCGCCTCGCCGGACGTCTCCTTGGTGGAGTCCGTCACGCGGCGGTGGGCGATGGCGCCCAGCGGGTCCGCGGAGGGGTCCTCGGGGGCGTCCGTCGGCCACCACACGACGATCGGGACGTCGGGCAGGAGCAGCGGGGTCACGAGGGTGTCGACGTGGTCGACGATCGGTCCCGCCGGGCGCAGCAGGATGACCTCGCTCGCGCCGGCGTCGCCACCGACGCGGATCTCCGCGTCGAGGCGGGCCGTCGCGTTGGCGCGGCCCACGGGGGAGATGACGATCACCCGGCACGGGTGCTCGCGCGAGGCGTCGTTCGCGGCCTCGACGGCCTCCTCGAGGTCGTCCTCGCCCACCCGGATGATGAGCGTGAGGACGCGGCCGAGCGTGACGGCGCCGCCCTCGTCGCGGAGCTTGACGAGGCGCTTGCCGACGTCGTTCGCGGTGGTCTCGGGCAGGTGGACGATCATGGTCTCCTCCAGGCACGGCCGTCGCGGGCCATCATCTCGTCGGCGGAAGCGGGACCCCAGGTGCCCGAGCGGTACGGCTCGGGCTTGCCCTTGGACGCCCAGAAGCTCTCGACGGGGTCGAGGACCTTCCAGGAGAGCTCGACCTCCTCCTCGCTCGGGAACAGCGGCGGGTCGCCGAGGAGCACGTCGAGGATGAGGCGCTCGTACGCCTCGGGGGAGGACTCGGTGAAGGCGTGCCCGTAACCGAAGTCCATCGTGACGTCGCGGATCTCCATGGCTGTGCCGGGCACCTTCTCGCCGAAGCGGATGGTGACGCCCTCGTCGGGCTGCACGCGGATGACGAGCGCGTTGTGCCCGAGCTCGGCGGTCTGGGAGGACTCGAAGGGCAGGTGCGGGGCGCGCTTGAAGACGACGGCGACCTCGGTCACGCGGCGCCCGAGCCGCTTGCCGGTGCGCAGGTAGAACGGCACCCCGGCCCAGCGGCGGTTGTCGATGTCGACACGGATCGCCGCGAACGTCTCGGTCGTGGAGTCGGGGTTGAACCCCTCCTCCTCGAGGAAGCCGACGACCTCCTCGCCGCCCTGCCAGCCGTGCGTGTACTGGCCGCGCGCGGTGTGCTTGCCGAGGTCGCGGGGGAGCCGGACGGCGGAGAGCACCTTGATCTTCTCGGCGCGCAGGTCGGCGGCGTCGAAGCTCAGGGGCTCCTCCATCGCGGTGATCGCGAGGAGCTGGAGGAGGTGGTTCTGGATGACGTCGCGGGCGGCGCCGATCCCGTCGTAGTACCCCGCGCGGCCGCCGATGCCGATGTCCTCGGCCATCGTGATCTGCACGTGGTCGACGTAGTTCGAGTTCCAGATCGGCTCGTACAGCTGGTTCGCGAACCGCAGCGCCAGCATGTTCTGGACGGTCTCCTTGCCCAGGTAGTGGTCGATGCGGAACACCGAGTCCGGGGCGAAGACCTTGGAGACGACGGCCGACAGCTCTTGCGCGGACTCGAGGTCGTGCCCGAACGGCTTCTCGACGACGACGCGACGCCACGCGTCCGGGCCCGAGTGCGACAGGCCGGACCGCGAGAGCTGCTCGCAGACCTCGGGGAACGCTGCGGGAGGGATCGACAGGTAGAAGGCGTGGTTGCCGTTGGTGCCGCGGTCGCGGTCGAGCTCCTCGACCGTGGTGCGCAGGCGCTCGAACGCCTCCTCGTCGCCGAACTCCCCCTGGACGAAGCGGATGCCCTCGGCGAGCTGCTTCCAGGTCTCCTCGCGGAACGGGGTGCGCGCGTGCTGCCGGACGGCGTCGTGCACGACCTTGGCGAAGTCCTGGTTGTCCCACTCGCGCCGCGCGAAGCCGGTGAGCGCGAAGCCCGGGGGCAGCAGGCCGCGGTTGGCGAGGTCGTACACGGCCGGCAGGAGCTTCTTGCGGGCCAGGTCTCCGGTCACGCCGAAGATGACGAGGCCGCAGGGTCCCGCGATGCGCGGCAGGCGCAGGTCGCGGGGGTCGCGCAACGGGTTGTTCCCGGCGCTGATCTTGACGGGGCTCACGGGGTCAGGTGGTCCTCTCGTGCGGTGGTCGCGGGGTCGGTGGCGCCGGGACCCTCAGGCCCCGTGCCCCGACGCGCGCTCGAGCCCGGCGGTGATGGTGTCGAGGAGCTGCTCCCAGCTCGTCACGAAGGAGTCCACGCCGTCGGACTCGAGCTTCGCGGTGACCTCGGCCATCGACACCCCGAACGACTCGATCGCGCGCAGGTGCTCGCGCGAGGCGTCGAAGGTGCCCGCGATGGTGTCGCCGGTGACGACGCCGTGGTCGGCGACGGCGTCGAGCGTCTTCTCGGGCATCGTGTTCACCTCGTCGGCGGCGACGAGCTCGGTGACGTACATCGTGTCGCTGTAGTCGGGGTTCTTGGTGCCCGTCGACGCCCACAGCGGGCGCTGGACGTGCGCGCCGGCCGCGGCGAGCGCCTGCCAACGGTCCGACGAGAACCGCTCCTGGAAGAGCTCGTAGGCGAGGCGCGCGTTGGCGAGCGCGGCGGTGCCGCGCGCGTCCAGGGCCTCGGGCGAGCCCACCGCGGTCAGCGCCTTGTCGACGGCCGTGTCCACACGGGACAGGAAGAACGACGCGACCGAGCCGAGCCTCGACAGGTCCAGCCCTGCGGCCTTCGCGCCCTCGACGCCGGCGAGGAACGCGTCGATGACCTCCGCGTACCGCTCGAGGGAGAAGATCAGGGTGACGTTGATCGAGATGCCCTCGGCGAGGGCCCGGGTGATCGCCGGCAGCCCCTCGACGGTCGCGGGGATCTTGATCATGACGTTCGGGCGGTCGACCGTCTTCCAGAGCTGCTGGGCCAGGGCGACCGTGCCGTCGGTGTCGCGCGCGAGGCGCGGGTCGACCTCGATGGACACGCGGCCGTCGACGCCGTCCGTGGCGTCGTACACGGGCCGCAGGACGTCCGCGGCGGCGCGCACGTCGTCCGTGACGATCGTCCAGACGGCCTCCTCCGCGGGGGACCCGGCGGCCGCGAGGGCCGCGAGCTGCTCGTCGTACGCGTCGCCCTTCGAGACGGCGCCCGCGAAGATCGTGGGGTTCGTCGTGACGCCGACGACGTCGCGCGTCGCGACGAGCTCGGCGAGGTTGCCGGTCCGCAGCCGCTCGCGGGACAGGTCGTCGAGCCAGATGGAGACGCCCTGCTCGCTCAGAAGGCGCGTGGGGCTGGGGGTGGTGCTGTCGGACACGCTGATCGCTTCCTTTCCGGGTCGTTCCGGCCCACCGGATTCCGTACCTCCCGGGGACCGGGCCCGGGCGCCGCGACCGCGGCGCCCGGGCAGGTCACGCTCTTCGGGTTCAGCCCCGGACGGCCGCCAGGGATTCCCGGGCCGCGTCGGCCACGGCCTCGGCCGTGATCCCGAACTCGCGGTACAGCGTCTTGAAGTCGGCCGACGCCCCGAAGTGCTCGAGGCTGACGATCCGGCCCGCGTCGCCGACCAGCTCGCGCCAGCCCTGGGCGACGCCCGCCTCGACGGACACGCGCGCCCTGACCGCGGCCGGCAGGACCGACTCGCGGTAGTCGGCGTCCTGCGCGTCGAACCACTCGCGCGAGGGCACCGACACGACGCGCGCCTTGATGCCGTCGGCGGCGAGCTGCTCGCGCGCCTGCACCGCGAGCTGCACCTCGGAGCCCGTGCCGAGCAGGATCACGTCGGGCGCGCTGCCGTCGTCGGCGCCGTCGACCAGGACGTACGCGCCCTGCGCGACGCCGGACGCGTCCGCGAACCCGTCCGTGCCGCGCGGGAACGTGGGGACGTTCTGGCGGGTCAGGACGATGCCGGCCGGGCGGTCCGTGTGCCCGAGCACCGTGCGCCACGCCCACGCGACCTCGTTCGCGTCCGCGGGACGGACGACGTCGAGGCCGGGGATCGCCCGCAGCGCGGCCAGGTGCTCGACCGGCTGGTGCGTCGGGCCGTCCTCGCCGAGGCCGATCGAGTCGTGCGTCCACACGAACGTCGACGGGATCTGCATGAGCGCGGCGAGCCGCACGGCCGGGCGCATGTAGTCGGAGAACACGAGGAACGTGCCGCCGTAGGCGCGGGTGCCGCCGTGCAGGACGATCCCGTTGAGGATCGCGCCCATCGCGTGCTCACGGATGCCGAAGTGCAGCGTGCGGCCGTACTCGTTGCCGGTCCACGCCTTGGTGGAGTGCTCGCCCGGGATGAAGGACGGCTCGCCCTCCATCGTCGTGTTGTTCGACTCGGCGAGGTCCGCCGAGCCGCCCCACAGCTCGGGCAGGACCGGCGCGAGCGCGCCCAGCACCTTGCCCGACGCCGCCCGCGTCGAGGAGTCCTTGCCGGGCTCGAACGTCGGCAGGGCGTTCGTCCAGCCCTCGGGCAGCGTCCGGGTCGACAGGCGCTCCAGGAGCGCCGCACCCTGCGGGTTCGCCTCCTGCCAGGCCTCGAACGCCGTCTGCCAGCGGCCGCGGAGCTCGTGACCCCGGTCGATGACCTTGCGCGCGTGCGCCAGGACCTCGTCCGAGACGGCGAAGCTCGCCTCGGGGTCGAGGCCGAGCTCGACCTTGAGGCCCTTGACCTCGTCGGCGCCCATCGCGGAGCCGTGGATCTTGCCCGTGTTCTGCTTGGTGGGCGACGGCCACCCGATCACCGTGCGCAGCGCGATGATCGACGGCTTGCCCGTCTCGGCGCGCGCCGCGGCCAGCGCGCCGGCGAGCGACTCGACGTCCTCGCCGTAGCCCGTGCCGCCGTTCGTCCAGTCGACGCGCTGGACGTGCCAGCCGTACGCCTCGTACCGCGCCAGGACGTCCTCGGAGAACGACACGTTGGTGTCGTCCTCGATCGAGATGTGGTTCTGGTCGTAGATGACCGTGAGGTTGCCGAGCTTCTGGTGCCCCGCGAGCGACGACGCCTCGGACGTCACGCCCTCCTGGAGGTCGCCGTCGCCGGCGATGACCCAGATGTTGTGGTCGAACGGGCTCTCGCCCGCCGCGGCGTTCGGGTCGAGCAGGCCCCGCTCACGGCGCGACGCGAACGCCATGCCGACCGCGGAGGCGAGCCCCTGGCCCAGCGGGCCCGTCGTGATCTCGACGCCCGTCGTGTGGCCGTACTCCGGGTGCCCCGGCGTCAGCGAGCCCCACGTGCGCAGCGACTCGATGTCCGACAGCTCGAGGCCGTAGCCCGACAGGAACAGCTGCAGGTAGAGCGTCAGGGAGGAGTGCCCCGCGGACAGCACGAACCGGTCGCGGCCGACCCAGTGGGCGTCCGTCGGGTCGTGGCGCAGGAACTTCTGGAACAGCAGGTAGGCCGCCGGGGCGAGCGAGATCGCGGTCCCGGGGTGTCCGTTGCCGGTCTTCTCCACCGCGTCGGCGGCGAGCGCCTTGATGGTCTTGACCGCCTGGTCGTCGAGCTCGGACCACTCGAGCGGCAGCCCTGCTGGTGTGAACGCGTTCACCGAACCTCTTTCCTGCGCGAGGAGCGCAGCCCTCGCAGCACTGTGCGTGTCAGTCGTGCGCATGACGTGGCGCGGTGTGCGCTTCGTCACCCGGCGGCCGCGCGGACCCGTGGCGGCTCGGAGGCCTCCGACGGGGCACGGCACGGCCGGTGCGGGCGCGCGAGCGGGTCTGAGGGCTGTCCGCGCGCCGCTCACCACCCTACCGACTCGCTCGGCCCCGTGCCCGGCCCGGTCCGCCCCCTGGACGCTCACCAGGGACGGCGCACCCGGTCACGGCCCTCGCGCACGTGCCGGACGACGTACCATGGAGCCGCGACGCGCCGAGGCGCGAAACCCCACTCGACGAACGGAAACACGGGCCCGCGTGACCACCATGAGCCAGGCAGCGACGAACGACGCGCCCGATCTCGGCACCCTCGGAGGTGCGGGTGTCGCCCCGTCGGACCCGAGCACCCGGTGGGGACGCACCCGCCGCCGCGTCGGCGCGTACGTCTCGCTGACCAAGCCCCGCATCATCGAGCTCCTGCTCGTCACGACGATCCCCACGATGATCCTGGCCGAGCGCGGCATCCCCTCGCTCTGGCTGGTCGTCGCGACCCTCGTCGGCGGGGCGCTCGCGGCCGGCAGCGCGAACGTCCTCAACTGCTACGTCGACCGCGACATCGACCGCCTGATGAACCGCACGCGCAAGCGGGCGACGGCGACGGGGGAGATCAGCGGCCCCGCGGCGCTCACGTTCGGGATCGTCCTGGGCGTCGTCGCGACGGCCTGGCTGCTCGCGTTCGTGAACGCGATGTCGGCGGTCCTCGCCGTCGGCGCGATCGTCCTGTACGTCGTCTTCTACACGATCATCCTCAAGCGCCGGACGTCGCAGAACATCGTCTGGGGCGGGGTCGCGGGCTGCATGCCGGTGCTGATCGGCTGGTCCGCCGTGACGGGCTCGCTGTCGTGGGCGCCGGTGACCCTGTTCGGCGTGGTGTTCTTCTGGACGCCGCCGCACTACTGGCCGCTGTCGATGAAGTTCCGCAAGGACTACGCGGCCGCGGGCGTCCCGATGCTGCCGGTCGTAGCCAAGGACACGCGGGTCGCGCGCGAGATGATCTGGTACACGGTCGCGATGATCGCGTGCTCGCTCGCGCTGGTCCCGCTCGCCGACATGACGTGGTTCTACGTGGTGTGCGCGGTCGCGCTCGGCGCGTGGTTCCTGTTCCTGTGCGTCCGGCTGCTGCGCCGTGCGGAGCACCCCGAGCAGGGCAAGCTCGGCGCCATGAAGGTGTTCCACGCCTCGATCACGTACCTGACGCTGCTGTCCGTGGCCGTGTGCGTCGACGTCTTCCTCCCGTTCTGAGGGCCGCCGTCGTCCGATGGCTGAGACCCTGCGCGACGCGCTCGACCAGTACCTCGCCCATCTGACGGTCGAGCGGGGACTCTCGGTCAACACGACCTCGGCCTACCGCCGGGACCTGCTCCGCTACGTCGACTACCTCGAGGCCGCCGGGGCCGGGGTGCCCGCGGACGTCACCGCCGCGCACGTGCAGGCGTTCGTCGTGGTGCTGCGCTCGGGCGGGGACGGGCGCGCGGTCCTCTCGGCGGCGTCGACGGCGCGCTGCCTCGCGGCGGTCCGCGGCTGGCACGGCTTCTGCGAGGGCGAGGGCCTGGCACCCGCCAACCCCGCGCACGACGTCCGCGCCCCAGCGCGAGAGCGTCGCCTGCCGAAGGCGATCAGCGTCGAGGACGTGGGCCGGCTGCTCGAGGCCGCCGGGCTCGGCGACGGCGCGGTCCCGGTCCGGGACGCCGCGCTCCTCGAGCTCGTCTACTCGACGGGCGCACGCATCTCCGAGGCGGTCGGTCTCGACGTCGACGACCTCGACCTGGACGGCGGCGCGCCCGCGGTGCGGCTGTTCGGCAAGGGCAGCAAGGAGCGGGTCGTGCCCGTCGGGTCGTACGCGGCTCGCGCCGTCGGCGCCTACCTGGTCCGCTCGCGTCCTGAGCTCGCGCAGCGGGGCCGCGGCACGCCCGCGGTGTTCCTCAACGCCCGCGGCGCGCGCATGAGCCGGCAGAGCGCCTGGGCCGTGCTGCGCGGCGCGGCGGAGCGCGCGGGCCTGGGGGCGCACGTGTCGCCCCACACGCTCCGGCACTCGTTCGCGACCCACCTGCTCGCGGGCGGAGCGGACGTGCGCGTGGTCCAGGAGCTCCTCGGGCACGCGTCCGTCACGACGACGCAGCTCTACACGCTCGTGACCCCCGACGCGCTCCGCGAGGTGTACGCGGCCACGCACCCCCGCGCGCTGGGCTGAGCGCTCGGCCCGGACCCGGCGCGAACCGAGGCCCGGCGCGCCCGGCGACGCTCCGAACCTGCGCGCAGGCGCTGTTGTAGGTTGGCTGCGTGAGCAGCCAGGCATCGAGCGAGAGCACCGAGCAGACGCTGCCGACCCTGTCGGCCCCGCTGCCCCCGCAGCGCCCGTCCGGGGGGCACGACGGCGCGCCCGCGCGCGCACCGGAGGCCAGTCCGGCCCCGCCGTCGGCGTCACCGGTCCGGCAGGAGCACGACGGGCCGCTGCTCGACCCCGTGGGCCGCGAGCTCCCCGAGTTCCCCGTGCCGGAGCCCCTGGCCACGCACGGGCCGGGCCGCATCATCGCGCTGTGCAACCAGAAGGGCGGCGTCGGCAAGACCACGACGACGATCAGCCTGGGTGCCGCGCTCGCCGAGTACGGCCGCAGGGTGCTCGTCGTCGACTTCGACCCGCAGGGCGCCGCGTCCGTGGGCCTCGGCGTCAACCCGAACGAGCTCGACCGGACCGTCTACAACGCCATGATGGAGCGCGGCACGACGCTGCACGACGTGCTGCGCCCGACCGACATCGAGGGCCTCGACCTGGTGCCGGCGAACATCGACCTGTCGGCGGCCGAGGTGCAGCTCGTGGGGGAGGTGGCGCGCGAGAGCGTGCTGTCCCGCGCGCTGCGCGACGTCGTCGACGAGTACGACGTGATCCTCGTCGACTGCCAGCCGTCGCTCGGCCTGCTCACCGTGAACGCGCTCACAGCGGCGCACGGCGTGATGATCCCGCTCGAGTGCGAGTTCTTCGCGCTGCGCGGCGTCGCGCTGCTCGTGGAGACCATCGAGAAGGTGCGCGACCGGCTCAACCCGCGCCTGGAGATCGACGGGATCCTCGCGACGATGTTCGACTCGCGGACGCTGCACGCGCGCGAGGTCGTCCAGCGCGTCTACGAGGCGTTCGGCGACACCCTGTTCCACACGGTCATCGGCCGGACGGTGAAGTTCCCCGACGCGTCCGTGGCCGCCGAGCCCATCACGGTCTACGCCCCGACGCACGCGGGCGCCACGGCGTACCGGCAGCTCGCCCGAGAGCTGGTCGCGCGTGGCGACGCCGCCTGACGCGGCCCCAGTCGAACCGTCCGAGCCGGAAGGGCGCAGCGGGGGCTTCGAGGTCCACCTGGAGAACTTCTCCGGGCCGTTCGACCTGCTGCTCTCCCTGATCTCGAAGCACAAGCTCGACATCACCGAGGTCGCGCTCGCGCAGGTGACCGACGAGTTCATCGGGTACATCCGGGCCGCGGAGTCGGCGGCGTCGGACGGCACCGGCACGGGCTGGGACCTGTCGACGGCGAGCGAGTTCCTCGTGGTGGCTGCGACGCTGCTCGACCTCAAGGCGGCCCGCCTGCTGCCGACCGGCGAGGTCGACGACGCCGAGGACCTCGAGCTCCTCGAGGCGCGCGACCTGCTGTTCGCCCGGCTCCTGCAGTACCGCGCCTACAAGCAGGTCGCCGACGTGGTCCGGGAGCGGCTCGACACCGAGGGCCGCCGGTTCCCGCGCCTCGTCGCGCTCGAGCCGCACCTGGCCGCGCTGCTCCCGGAGCTGGTGTGGCAGGTCGGCCCCGACGAGCTCGCGCTCCTCGCGGCGCGCGCCCTCGCCCCGAAGGCCCCGCCGCCCGGCGTGGACCTCGCGCACCTGCACGCGCCCGCGGTCAGCGTGCGCGAGCAGGCCGTCGTCCTCGCGGACCGGCTCCGGCACGACGGCGCCGCGTCCTTCCGTGCGCTCACCGCGGACGCCGGGGAGGTGGTCGTCGTGGTCGCCCGGTTCCTCGCGCTGCTCGAGCTGTTCCGCGAGGGGCTCGTCGGGTTCGACCAGGTCGCACCGCTCGGCGAGCTCACGGTCCGGTGGGCCGGGGGCGACGACGACACGGCCGACACGCTCCAGACCGACTACGACGACGTGAGCGACCCCGCCGGCACCGACCCCGTGGCGGCGGACGCGCAGGAGGTTCCCGCATGACCGACGAGCAGCGACCCGACCCGGACGCGGAGACGTCGGTCACGGACGTGCCGGGCGCCGAGGCGGAGGGCGCCCACGCGGAGGGCGCCGGGCCCGACGCGCCCGAGCCCGAGGTCCCGGACGTCCACGCGCTGCCGGGCGGCGTGCACGCCGCGCTCGAGGCCGTGCTCATGGTCGTCGACGAGCCGGTGCCCGTGGACCGGCTGGCGAGCGTCGTCGCGCTGCCCGTGGCGGAGGTCGAGGAGGTCCTCCACGAGCTCGCGGCCGCGTACCGCGGCGAGGTGGACGGCGAGGTCGTCGCGCCGCCGCGCGGGTTCGAGCTGCGCGAGGCCGGGGGAGGGTGGCGGATCTACTCGGCGCCCGCGTTCGCGGACGTCGTCGGGCGGTTCGTGCTGGAGGGCCAGACGGCGCGCCTGACCCAGGCGGCCCTCGAGACGCTCGCGGTCGTCGCCTACCGGCAGCCCGTCACGCGCGGACAGGTCTCCGCGGTGCGCGGGGTGAACGTGGACGGGGTGGTGCGGACCCTCACGTCGCGAGGCCTGGTCGCCGAGGTGGGCACCGACCCGTCGACGGGTGCGGTCCTGTACGGGACTACGGGATACTTCTTGGAGCGGATGGGCTTCTCGTCGCTCGACGAGCTGCCTCCGCTGGCCCCGCACCTGCCGGATCTCGACACGCTCGACGACGCGATCGAGACGGCGCTCCGCCCCGCGCGGGAGAGCACGCCGCAGCAGGGCTGACCGTGGCGCCGACCACCGCGGCGCCGACGACCGAACGAGGAGACCCGTGAGCCCAGCCCGACCGCCCCGCCGCCGCCCTGACGGCGCAAGCCCCGGCAGCAAGGCCAGTCAGGACAGGGACGTCCACGACCCGGACGGCGTGCGGCTGCAGAAGGTCCTGGCGACCGCGGGCTACGGCTCGCGGCGGGCATGCGAGGAGATCATCGCCGCGGGCCGCGTCGAGGTCGACGGCGTGCGCGTGCGCGAGCTGGGCCTCCGCGTCGACCCGGCCAAGGCCGTCGTGCACGTGGACGGGCTGCGGGTGCAGCTCGACACGTCCCTCGTGACGATCGCGCTCAACAAGCCGCTCGGCGTGGTGTCCTCGATGCACGACGACGAGGGGCGCCCCGACCTGGCGCCCTTCGTCGCCGACCGGTCCGAGCGGCTGTACCACGTCGGCCGTCTGGACGCCGACAGCGAGGGCCTCCTGCTGCTCACGAACGACGGCGAGCTCGCGAACCGCCTCACGCACCCCCGCTACGAGGTCGCGAAGACGTACCTCGCGACGCTCGACGGCCGGGTGCCCGACGGCGTGCGGCGCACCGTCCTGCGGGGCGTGGAGCTCGAGGACGGGCCCGTGAAGGCCGACCACTACCGCGTGGTCGACCGGACGCCCCAGCAGTCGCTCGTCGAGATCGAGCTGCACGAGGGTCGCAACCGGATCGTCCGGCGTCTGTTCGACGAGCTCGGCTTCCCCGTGACGCGCCTGCTGCGCACCCAGATCGGGCCCGTCCACCTCGGCGCGCTCAAGCCGGGCCGGACGCGGGTCCTGGGACGCGACGAGCTCGGCAGCCTCATGGCGGAGGTCGGGCTGTGAGAGGGAGACGCTGATGGCGGTCCGGGCGATCCGCGGCGCCACCCAGCTCGACGTCGACGAGCGCGAGCACCTGTTCGCGCGCACCCGCGAGCTCGTGGCGGAGGTCCTGGCGCAGAACGAGGTCGACACCGACGCGCTGATCTCGATCGTGTTCACGTGCACCCCGGACCTGACGAGCGACTTCCCGGCCGCGGCCGCACGCGAGATGGGGCTCGGCGACGTCCCCCTGCTGTGCGCCGTCGAGATCGCGGTACCGCACGCGCTCCCACGCGTCGTGCGGATCATGGCGCACGCCGACCTGGACGTGCCGCGCGGTGCCGTGCGGCACGTGTACCTGCACGGCGCGACGGCGCTGCGCCGTGACCTCGCGCAGTGAGACCGGCTCCGCGGGCGCAGTAGTCTCCTGACCGGGCCCTCCCGGTCCCCCCTTCCCCGAGCAGGACGGATCCCACGCACGTGACCATCGTCATCGCCATCGACGGGCCCTCGGGCTCCGGCAAGTCAAGCGTCTCGAAGGCGGTCGCCCGCCGCCTCGGCCTCGCGTACCTCGACACCGGCGCCATGTACCGCGCGGCGACCTGGTGGTGCCGGCACACGGACGTGGACCTCGCCGACGCGGACGCCGTGGCCGCCGCGGTCGAGGCCCTGCCGCTGGTCATGGGCGTCGACCCCGATGCGCCCGCGGTGCACGTCGACGGCGAGGACGTGGGCGCCGCGATCCGCACGACGGAGGTCTCGACCGCCGTGAGCGCCGTCGCGACGAACCTCGCGGTCCGGGACGAGCTGCGTCGTCTGCAGCGCGCCGCGATCGACGCCGAGAAGCTCGGCGGATTCTCGGGCGGACGCGGGATCGTCGCCGAGGGGCGCGACATCACCACGGTCGTCGCGCCC
Organism: Luteimicrobium sp. NPDC057192; assembly: GCF_042670205.1. NCBI lineage: Bacteria > Bacillati > Actinomycetota > Actinomycetes > Micrococcales > Luteimicrobium > Luteimicrobium sp. NPDC057192. The sequence continues at coordinate 240,886 of NZ_JBHUWD010000002.1, forward strand.
GACGCCGACGTCCGCGTCCTCCTGACGGCGAGCGAGGAGGCGCGCCTCGCGCGCCGGGCCCGCGAGCTCCACGGCTCGGACGCCGCGCACGCCGTCGAGGCCACGCGCGACCAGATCGTGCGCCGCGACGCCGACGACTCGACCGTCTCGCAGTTCACCGTCGCCGCCGACGGGGTCGCGACGGTCGACTCGTCCGAGCTCGACCTGGAGCAGACCGTCGACGCGGTGCTCGCCGTGGTCGCCCGGCTCACGGCGACCGCCGCCGACGAGGCGGGCACCGAGCGCACCGACGCATGAACCGGGCGCAGCGCGTGGACCAGGACCTGCCCAGCGCCGTCGGCCCCGCGTGGTCACGATGGGTCGGCCGGTTCCTCGGCCGCGTCGTCTGGAACGCCCGCGTCCTGGGCGCGGAGCACGTCCCGGTCGACGGCCCCGTCATCGTCGCCGCGAACCACACGGGCCTGCTCGACGGGCCGCTCCTCCTCGGCGTCGCGCCCCGCGGCCTGCACATCCTCGTCAAGGAGTCGATGTGGGTGGGGCCGGTCGGGTGGATCCTCCAGGCCTCGGGTCAGATCCCCGTCGACCGCGACGGCGGCCGCCGCGCGCTCGCCACGGGGCTCGGGGTGCTGCGCCGCGGTGACGCCGTCGGCGTCTTCCCCGAAGGCACGCGCGGGCGCGGCGACTTCTCCGGGGCCCGCGCGGGCATCGCCTGGCTCGCGCTCAACGGGCACGCCCGCGTGGTGCCGACCGCGATGCTCGGGACGCGGCGCACCGGCCGCAGCGTCAACAGCCTGCCGCGGCTGCGGTCCCGGCTGCACGTCGAGTTCGGCGCGCCGATCGACGTCGTCCGCGAGGCCGGCGTGAGCGGCAAGGAAGCGATCGCGCGGGCCGCGGAGACCATCCGCGACGGTCTCGCCGCGCACGTCCACGCCGTGAGCGCGCGCACCGGGATCGGGCTGCCGCAGGACGACCCGCTGCGCGACTGAGCGCCGCGGTTCGTCGTGGCGGCCAGCACCTGGGAGAATCGGTCCATGACCACCCCCGACCTTCCGGTGTCCGGCGTGCCCGACGACGCCGAGGACGCCCGTGAGCTCGACGTCGCGCGCCTGCCCGACGAGGCGGACGACCTCGCGCGCGAGCGCGCGCTGCGCGCCGGGCTGCGCGAGTACGACCTCGACGACTCCGACCTCGCCCTCCTCGACGTCGGCGAGCTCGCCGAGGAGCGGGGCGACGAGCCCGAGGTCCTGCCCGTGCTCGCGGTCGTGGGACGCCCCAACGTCGGCAAGTCGACGCTCGTGAACCGCATCCTCGGCCGGCGCGAGGCCGTCGTCGAGGACACGCCCGGCGTCACGCGCGACCGCGTGAGCTACCCCGCGGAGTGGGCCGGGCGCCGGTTTACGCTCGTCGACACGGGCGGCTGGGAGGTCGACGTCGCGGGGATCGACGCGCGCGTCGCGGAGCAGGCCGAGGTCGCGATCTCGCTCGCCGACGCCGTCGTCTTCGTCGTGGACGCCACGGTCGGTGCGACCGCGACCGACGAGGACGTCGTGCGGCTCCTGCGCAAGTCCAAGAAGCCGGTGGTGCTGTGCGCCAACAAGGTCGACGGGCCGCGTGGCGAGGCCGACGCGACCGCGCTGTGGAGCCTCGGGCTCGGCGAGCCCTTCCCGGTCTCCTCGCTGCACGGGCGCGGGACGGGGGACCTGCTCGACGCCGCGATGGCCGCCCTGCCCACGGAGTCGGCGCACGGCGTCCCCCTGCCCGACGGGCCCCGCCGCGTCGCCCTCGTCGGACGCCCCAACGTCGGCAAGTCCTCGCTCCTCAACAAGCTCGCCGGCTCCGAGCGCGTCGTCGTGCACGAGACCGCGGGCACCACGCGCGACCCCGTCGACGAGCTCGTCGAGCTCAAGGGCATCCCGTGGTGGTTCGTCGACACCGCCGGCATCCGCCGCCGCGTCCACCAGACCAAGGGCGCCGACTTCTACGCGAGCCTGCGCACGCAGGCCGCGATCGAGAAGGCCGAGGTCGCCGTCGTCCTGCTCGACGCGTCCGAGACCCTCACCGAGCAGGACACCCGCGTCATCTCCCAGGTCGTCGACGCCGGCCGCGCCCTCGTCATCGCCTACAACAAGTGGGACCTCATGGACGAGGACCGCCGCCACTACCTCGAGCGCGAGATCGAGCGCGAGCTCGTCCAGGTCCAGTGGGCGCCGCGCGTCAACGTCTCCGCGAAGACCGGCTGGCACGCCGACCGCCTCGTCCCCGCCCTCGAGAAGTCCCTCGACTCCTGGGACACCCGCATCCCCACGGGCCGGCTCAACGCGTTCCTCGGCGAGCTCGTCGCCGCCCACCCGCACCCGCTGCGTGGCGGCAAGCAGCCGCGCATCCTCTTCGCGACCCAGGCGTCCACCCGCCCGCCGCGCTTCGTGATCTTCGCGTCCGGGTTCCTCGAGGCCGGCTACCGCCGGTTCGTCGAGCGCCGCCTGCGCGAGACGTTCGGGTTCGAGGGCACGCCCCTCGAGATCTCCGTGCGCGTCCGCGAGAAGCGCAAGCGCTGACCCGCCCCTCGCAGCGACTCCGGGGTCCGCGTCCGCCCGCTCCCGCGGACGGGTACGGACCCCGGCGTCGTCAGGCGCCGATCACGTGGTCGGGATGCGGCCCCGCAACACGTCCGGGCCGGTGACCGAGCCCGGCTCGTGGAACTCGCCCAACAGCTCCCGCGCCCTGTCCGTGGAGTCCCACACGTTCCACAGCAGCACCCCCTTGAGCTTCCCCGCGTCACCCGACTCCTCGGTGCCCACGTAGTAGACGACCCCCGTGTCGCCCTCCGCGCCCGGAGCCCAGTCCTCGACGAGGTCCAGGCTCGCGTCGAGGACGCCCACCGCCTCGTACCCCAGGTCGAAGATGTCCGAGTAGTAGAACGGCGTGTACTCGTACGGCCCCAGCTCGTTGCCCAGCACCGACGCCGCCATGTTCCGCCCCGCCGTGCGGCCCGAGTGCTGGGCGTGATCCACGTGCTCCACCCGGCGCGTACCGAGCAGCCGGTCCGGGTACAACGCGATGTCGCCCGACGCGAACACGTCCGGGTCGCTCGTGCGGAAGGCCTCGTCGACCACCACCCCGTGCTGCTCGTCGTCCACGTCGATGCCCGCCGCGACCGCCAGCTCCACGTTCGGCTCGATCCCGAAGCCCACCACCACGCCGATCCCCGACAACGTCACCGAAGACCCGTCCACCTCCGTGTGCACCAGGACACGGTCCGGCTCCGTCTGCTCCAGCCCCGTCGCCCGTGCCCTCGTCACCACGTCGACGCCGTGCTCCGCGTACCGGGCCTCGATCCGCCGGGCCAGCACCTCCGGGTACGTCTTCGCGCCCGGGACCGGGTCCGCCGTGAGATAGGTCACGGGCGCCCCCGCCATCGCGATCCCCGCCGCGACCTCCGTCCCGATGTACCCGCCCCCGACGACGACCACGCGCCCCGCGTCCGCGTCACCCGCCTGCGCCCGGGCCTCGTCCGCCAGCTCGCGGACCCGGTGAAAGTCGCCGAACGACCGGTAGTACACCACCCGCGGGCTCGGCGGGAGGTTCAGCTCGCGCGGCCGGCCACCCGTCGCGAGCAGCAGCGCACGATAGCCGTACTCGTCGTCGTCGTTCGCCACGACGACGTGGCGCTCGCGGTCGACGCTCGTGACGCGCGTCGACGTGCGGACGTCGGCTCGGGCGGCCTCGGCGGTGCCCAGGTAGACGGAGTCGGGGGAGCGGTCGGCGTCGCGCCAGAGGTCCTTCGAGAGCGGCGGACGCTCGTACGGCTCGTCGACGTCCTCGGACAGGATCGCGATGCTGCCGTCGGGGTCCAGCTCCCGGATCCCGCGGGCCGCGGTGTCCGCGGACATCCCCCCGCCGACGATCACGTAGTCGTAGTCGAACCGCATCACAGGCCTCCCGGCGTCGGTCGGGTCCGGCGGCACCGGCCGGACGCTCCCACCGTAGGACCTGGCCGGCGTCCTGCGCACGACCTGGCCGGCCACCCGTCCGACGAGGTGGGGGACCGAAAGTGGTCGGAGCGGGTGCCGGAGTTGGGGTAGCATTACCGTCGGTCCTGAGGGACCACCTCGGTGCCCGGGGTCTCGTCTGTGGACGGGCGTTCGGCACCGACGGGCTGTGGCGCAGCTTGGTAGCGCACCTGACTGGGGGTCAGGGGGTCGCAGGTTCAAATCCTGTCAGCCCGACCAGCATCGGCTTGGTCCAGAGGCGGTTTTCGGTTCGCACCGGAGACCGCCTCTTCTGTGTCGTTCATAGCATCGAATAGTGTGCCAAGCGGTGCGGGCCACACCCGCAGGGTCGCGCCTGCGCTCCGCGCGGCAGCGCTCACGAGCGAGAAGGGCCGTCCAGCTGCTCGAGCTCGGGGTCGCGCAGGCCGACGGTGTCGGTCTGCCACATCGCCTCGGGGTAGACGACGCGTCCGACCATCCACGGGAGGTGGGCGGAGAGCGGCGCCACCTGGAACGCAGGCTCGGGGATGCGGCGCGACGGGCGGAGGAGTCCGTGCGACGCCGCGGGGACGAAGCCGCGCCGGGCGTAGAAGCCTGGGGAGCCCTCGAGGACGACGGCGGGGGAGTGCGCCGCGTCGGCCGCGGCGAGGGCGGTGTCGAGCAGCAGCGTCCCGATGCCCTGGCTCTGGCGGGAGGGCTCGACGGCCAGGGGAGTGAGCATGAGGATCTCCACCAGCCGTTCGCTGGCGTCGATCCACGCCCGGCTGAGCCTGACGTGCCCGACGACGTCGTCGTCCTCGTCCGCGACGAGGTCGAGGCGCGTGGCCTCGGTGGCGTCGAGGCGGTGCATCATCTCGAGCACGCGGGGACCGTGGGCGCCGAACGCGGCCGCGACCACGGCGTCGACGGCGGGGGAGTCGGCCGGGGCTGCGGCCCGAATCGTCATGGGGAGAGCGTAGGGAAGCGGGTCGCGGTCCCGCACGGGGATTCGGGGCCGACTGCCGGGGGCTTGCAGGAAGGCGCCGACGAGCAGGCACTCACCGTCGACCAGGGGTCAGGCGTTCGACGAGGAGACCGAAAGAAATACTGTGCCAAGCGGACTCGTATCACTCTCACCACCGCACCCTGCACCGCAGCCCCAACACGCCTCGACGACGGGGGCGCACGAGGACATGCCGGAGGCCGCCCCGAGGTGCGGGACGGCCTCCGGCGTCGCGGTGACGGCCCCGGTCAGCGACCGAGGTCCTGGAGGAACCGCTTCGTGTACTGGGCTCCGGAGTCGCGGTCGAGCGACCAGTACCGGATCCCGGCGAGGCCGTGCGTCTTGACGTAGCTCGTCACGGTGTCGACGTCGGACAGGGAGAAGTTCTCGCCGGCGACGTCGTTCGGGCCGATCATCGGGCACAGCTCGATCTTGCTCGCGGGGATCCCGAACGTGTACTCGAGGTTCTCGGCCGCCTGGATCGCGGACCGGCCCATCTGGCACTGGCCGTTCGACACGACGCACACGGCGGCCGACGGGCCGCCGTAGTCCATCACCATGAGGTCGATCGTGTAGTGCGAGAGCGAGGACGCCTTGATCGCGTTGACGACCGAGGTGCCGAGTGCGTTGACGCCCGCATGGCTGCCGTCCGAGCCCGCCCAGGTGGCCAGGGTGAACGAGAAGCGCAGGTTCGGGTAGGCCGACTCGGCCTGTGCCGCGGCGTTCACGAGGTTCGCGATGTCGGAGCTGGACATCCCGTTCTCGATGTCGAAGTCGATCCCGATCAGGTGCGGCGTGGCGTACCGGGCGATGAACTTCTCGAGGTCGGCGCCCGAGCTGCACGTGAAGGACCCGGCGGCTCCGCCCGTCGAGACGGTGTAGTCGAGGTCGGCGGCGTCGAGCGCCCCGATGTTCGCGGAGACGAAGCTCTGCGCGTTGACGCCGGCCCAGCCCTCGTTCTGGCAGGTGCCGGTCGCGAAGGCGAGCGTGATCGCACCCAGGTTCGGGACGACCTTCGAGACGAAGCTGTTCGCGCCGACGAGGGGGAGCGTGGAGCCGCCGGCCGCGGTGCGCATCGTGTTCGTGTTCCAGCCCATCAGGACGGTGATGTCCTTGTACGGCGCGAACACGACGCCGGAGCCGTCGCCCGTGCCGCCGCCCGGGTTCCCGCCGTCGCCGGGGTCGGTCGTGCCACCGTCACCGGGGTCGGAGCTGCCACCGGTGCAGGCCCCCTGGGAGGTCCACGGCTGTCCGGTGCCCCCGGCGCCGTTGTGCGTGGCGGGGTCGTCGCCCTGGGTCCACCAGTTCGCCGTGTAGTTGACGCCGTTCTCGCTCGCCGTCTGCCCGCCCGTGTAGACGGTCGACGCGCTCCACGCCGCCGAGCAGGTGGTGCCGGCGGCGTGCGCCGCGGTGGCGGTCACCAGGCCCCCGCCCAGAGCGAGGGCGCCGACGGCCACCGCCCCTCCCAGTCGTGACTCGAGTCTCAGCCTCATCGTTGATCTCCTTGTCCTGGCCAGGTCCGGGGCAGGACGGTGCCCGGGCCGAACTGCCGCACGGCCCGCACGGTGCGGGTCGCTCGTCATGATTCGCTCTGTGCAACAAACGGATCAAGACGGTCCCCGGTTTTGTGTGGCGTTCCCTTATCTCCGGCGGGGGCATGTGGATTTCGCGTACCCGTCCGCGCGCCGGGAGACGCGGTTGGCGGACGGGGCGGAAACGATTGCATGCTCAGCGGGGCGGTAGTTCGGCAGGCCGATCGAACAAATCGGCTCACTACCTGGACAGACACGTGGATCATGTCCCTCGTTGTCAGTTGCTCCGTCCCCACCTCTTGACGTGCTGCGGAATCGTTTGCACACTCGGTACGACGCTTCGCGCCAACGACGGCCGGAGCCCGACCCCGGGAGTCGTCATGGCACGCGCTCCACGACGCACCGTCACGCTCAGGAGCGCCGCACCGCCCCCGACCCGCCCGTCGACCGGGCGGGGACCCCCTCCCGCCGACACGGACGACGACGTCGTCCGCCGGAGAGGCAGGGCAGGGGCAGGCACGCAGGAGCGAGAGGAGCGAGAGATGGCGCAGGCCGGACAGAGTGGTCCAGGAGTGCAGCACGAGCGCGGCTTCGTAGGGCGGACGAGGCGATGGGGAGCGGCCGTGGCGGCCGGCTCGCTGGTGGCCGCGTCGTTCACGGCGGTGACCGCCGGCTCTGCGCAGGCGGTGACGCACGCCGCCGCGAGGTCGTCGTCGGGCTTCACCGTCTACGACGGGACGCGGACCACGCCGATCCTCATGGACGCGGGGTACGAGGGCGACCACGGCGACCGCGACTACACGCAGGTGCGCCGCGCGGTCCAGGACCTGCGGCAGGACGTCGCGATGGTCACGGGCGGGATCGACGCGCACGCGGTCCAGAGCCTTCTCGCCGACGACGAGAACGCCGAGGCCGCGCGGCTCGACGGTGCCGACCCGGCCAGGGTCCCGGCGCTGCTGACGTCGGCGACGCCGCAGCGGACGGCGATCATCGTCGGCGAGGTGGGGCAGAGCCCGCTGATCGATCGGATCGTGAAGGCGGGCAAGTTCGACGAGGCGGCTGGGATCCGGGGGAAGTGGGAGGCCTACGCCACCAAGACGATCAAGGACCCGCTCCCCGGCGTCGACCGCGCCCTCGTGATCGCGGGCAGCGACGCCCGCGGCACGATCTACGGCACGTACTCGATCTCCGAGGAGATCGGTGTCTCGCCCTGGTACTGGTTCAGCGACGTCCCGGTCCAGCGGCAGACGACGGTCGCGGTCAAGGGGAAGACGCACGTCGAGGAGGGGCCGAGCGTCAAGTACCGCGGCTTCTTCATCAACGACGAGGAGCGCACGCTGGCGTGGGCGCGGAAGAAGTTCCCGACCGCGGACGGGACGGTGGACGTCAACTACTACCGGCACGTCTTCGAGCTCATCCTGCGCCTGCGCCTCGACACGCTGTGGCCGGCGATGCACGGGGCGGGGACGGCTTTCAACGCCGCGACGGACACCGGGACGTACGACGACGGCACACCGGTCAACGCGCAGGAGGCCGCGGAGTACGGGGTGATCGCGTCGACGTCGCACGCCGAGCCCATGCTGCGCAACAACGAGGGCGAGTGGCGCCAGTGGTACACGGCGAACAAGACGAAGTACGACATCAAGGGGTCGGACTCGAACGCCGCCTACGACTACTCGATCAACAAGCCGGCGATCCTCCAGTACTGGCGTGAGCGCATCGAGGCGAACTCCGACTTCGAGAGCATCATCGTGCTGGGCATCCGCGGCGTCAGCGACAACAACGCCGCCTTCACGGCCGACAACCCGTACGGGTTCAAGGACAAGGTCGAGATGGAGGCCGACGTCATCCGCGAGCAGCGTCGGATCATCGCCGACACGTACGGCGCCGAGGACGCGGTCCCGCAGGTGTTCATCCCGTACAAGGAGATGAACGACCTTTACAACCAGGGCCTCAAGAAGTACATCCCGGCCGACGTGACGCTCATGTGGGCCGAGGACAACTACGGCTACCTGCGCCAGGTGCCGACCCAGACCGAGGCCGCACGCGCGGGCGGCAACGGCGTGTACTACCACGTGTCCTACTGGGGCGAGCCGAAGAGCTACCTCTGGCTCAACTCGACGCCGATGTCGCTCATGGTGCAGCAGCTGCACCGCGCATGGAGCTCGGGCGTCCAGCGGTACTGGGTGCTCAACGTCGGTGACATCAAGCCGGGGGACATGAAGCTCGAGCTGTTCTCCAAGCTCGCCTGGGACGTCGACGGCTACGACGACACGAACATCGAGTCCACGTTCCTGACCCAGGACGTCGAGCGGGACTACGGGCTGCACGGCAAGAACGCGCGGACCGTCGCGGACGCCCTCGGCCGGTTCGACACGCTCGAGAGCACCAAGCGGGCGGAGTTCTGGGGTGAGGTGAACACGTCCAGCGCGACGTCCGGCCGGATCCACGACGGCGAGGTGTTCCCGTTCAGCGCCACGTCCGACGGCGACGAGCTCCAGCGGTACATCGACGAGTCCGACGACCTCGTCCGCATCCTGCAGGGCGTGTCGGCGAAGCTCGACCCGTCCTACCGGGCCGCGTTCTACGAGCAGGTGCTCTACCGCGTCCGGTCCTACCGGAACATGGCCGAGCAGATCGGCTACTACGAGAAGAACCAGCTCGCGGCGTCGCAGGGCCGGTACGCGAGCGCCGGCAGCTACGAGCTGCTGTCGAAGGCGGCGCGGGACCGGATCTTCACGGACGAGCAGACGTGGAACGCCCTGAGCGACGGCAAGTGGGCGGGGATCATCGGGCACAGCCACCCGGAGGGGTTCCCGAACGAGGGCACGGTGATGCTGACGAACGACCGGTACGCGCGGGTCGAGAAGCCGGTCGCGGGCGTGGGGGCGGCCGCGGAGGGAGGCATGGAGCCGGGCGCGGGCACGTTGCGGTTCGACGCGGCGGCGCCGGACGACGAGCGGTTCTTCGACGTGTTCAACCGGGACGACGTGGCGAGCCCGCACGGGTGGGTCGCGGAGACGGACGCGTCGTGGCTCACGCTGTCGAGGCGGTCCGGCACGGTCGCGACCGAGCAGCGGGTCGTCGTGACGGTGGGCAAGCAGCACCCGGCGGCGACGGCCACGATCCGGGTGTTCGACGCCGTCCGCGGCAAGAAGTCCGGTGACCCGGTGGCGACGTTCACCGTGGTGTCGGAGCGGCCGGTCGTGGACCTGCACCGGGTCAAGGGGCCGGTCCACCTGGAGGCGAACGGGTACGTGGCGCTCGAGGCGGAGCACTTCTCGTCGAACGTCCGGGGCGCCGACGGGAGCAGGTGGGCCGCGCAGCAGGGCGTGGGTCAGCGCGGTTCGGTGATGGGGAGCTACCCGGAGACCGCACCGCGGGTCGACGACGGCTTCGAGAAGACGGCGCGCCTGACGTACCGGGTGTACTTCCGGTCGACGGGCACGTTCACCGGGACGTTCTACCGGGTGCCGACGCTCAACGAGGGCACGAACGACGACGGGACCGCGAAGACCGCGCGCACGGCGGTCGGCCTCGACGACGCGACGCCCACGCTCCTGCGGGGCAACTCGGTCGCGGGGACGAGCACGAGCCCGTGGGGGTTCAACATCATGCACGGCACCGAGCCCCTGGACTTCACGGTCGACGTGAAGACCGCGGGCTGGCACGACCTCACGGTCTATCGGTCGGACGCGGCGATCCTGTTCGACCGGATCGTGATCGAGACGCGGGCGGGCGCGGTCGGGGACGGTCTCGTCGGGCCGACGGAGAGCCCGAACACCGTCGCGGCCGCGCAGAAGGCCACGGTCGCGGCGCTGCCGTCGAACCTGCCCGCGCTGCACCGGCTCGCTCCGGTCGAGACGACGGTCGGCGCCACGGCCGCCGTCGACGGGGTCGTCGGGGGAGTCGCGTCCGCGGAGTCGGACAACACCACGGCGGCGACGGTGAGCGTGGACGACGGGAAGCTCAGCGTCACGGGGCGCCGGGTCGGGAAGGCGGAGGTCTCCGTCACCGACACGGACGGTGAGGCCTGGGTCCTGTCCGTCACCGTGGACCGCGGGGCGGTCACCTCGACGGGGCCGTACGTGGAGAAGGGGGGCCTGGTCGTCGTGGACACGGCCGACGCGCTCGAGGAGAGCGCGTCCGCACGGACGACCGACGGCAACGACGGCGTCCACACGTGGACGCTGGCCCGCAACGGGCTCCAGGTCGTGCCGCCCGCCGACGCGAGCGCCAAGGCCAACTGGATCGCGACGACGCCGGCCCAGGGCGACGCCCTGCTCGCGGCGGGTCCGAAGGACGTCCTCAACGGGAGCACGGCGTCGGGCGCACCCCCGCGCCTGGACTTCCAGGTCGACATCCGGACAGCGGGCACCTACTACCTGTTCGTGAACTCCAGCCACCCGAACGACAATGCGGACTCGTACCACGTCGCCGTCGACGGGACGTGGCGCTACCAGTCGGGCAAGACGTCGCCGGAGACCGGGTCGGAGACGTGGTACGGCAGCGTCGGCGTCGACGGTGCTGCGTTGAAGCTGTCGGCGGGCGTCCACACGGTCACCCTGGCGGCGCGCGAGGCCGGGATCGTGCTGAACCAGGTGGCGCTCACGACGAGCACGTCGCCGGGCTTCAGCGGGTTCCGTCCGACGAGCAGCCGTGCGACCGCGACCCCACCGCACGGGCTGCCGGCGTCCTCGACCACGGTCGGCGCGTCGGTGACCGTGGAGGGCGTGACGGGGGCGGCGTCGGCGGCGGCGTCGGACAACCCGACGGCGGCGACGGTGGCGGTGTCCGACGGGAAGGCGACCGTGACCGGGCGGCGGGTCGGGACGGCGGAGATCACCGTCGCCGACGCGGACGGGGGCCTGTGGGCCCTCCCGGTGACGGTGCACCGGTCTGCGAGCGCCCCGACGGGCGCCTTCGTGGAGCGGGGTGGTCTGGTGGTGCTGGACGTCGCTGACGCGCTCGAGGAGAGCGAGTCCGCACGGACGACCGACGGCAACGACGGCGTCCACACGTGGGCGCTGGGCCGCAACGGGCTGCAGGTGGTCCCGCCGGCGATCTCGTCGGCGAAGGCGCAGTGGTTGGCGACGACGCCGGCGGAGGGGGAGGCACTGCTGGAGGCGGGGTCGTCGGACGAGGTGAACGGGAGCACGGCGGCGGGGGCTCCGCCGCAGCTGACGTTCCGGGTGGACGTGGGCACGGGGGGCACGTACTACCTGTTCGTGAACTCGAGCCATCCGAACGGGGACGCGGACTCGTACCACGTGGTGGTGGACGGGTCGTGGCGCTACCAGTCGGGCAAGAGCGCGCCGGAGACGGGGTTCGAGTCCTGGTACGGGAGCACGGGCACGGCGGGGGCGGGCCTGGACCTGACGCCGGGGCTGCACACGGTGACCCTGGCGGCGCGTGAGGCCGGGATCGTGCTGAACCAGGTGGCGCTGACGACGAGCACGTCGCCGGGGTTGGCGGGGTTCTTGCCGGTGAGCGGGAGGGAGGCGTCGTGACGGACCGGGCCTGAGCGTCCGGGACGCGGCCGGTGCCGTCCGCCCTCGCGGGGCGGGTGGCGCCGGCCGCGCCGTCCGTGCGGAGTCTCAGGGGGCGGTCGGCGGGGGCGGTGCGTAGGTCCGGGTGGGGGACAGTCGCACCACGAACCGGTGCGCGCCCGGTTCGGGTGGTGGGGTGGCACCGCCCATGTGCTGCCCGTACATCGTCCGGTGGAAGGCGCCGTCCGGGTCGTCGACGAGCTCGACGGTCCCGGAGACGGTGGCGTAGGCGGTGCTCGCGTCGGCCCCGGGCAGGCCGTGGACCAGCAGGTTCACGCGGGGGTCGCGCTGCATGTTCGAGGTCTTGCGACGGCCCTCGATCGTGCTGAAGAGGATGTCGTCGCCGTCGCGCGCGACGAAGATCACCGACGACTGCGGGGAGCCGTCAGGGTTGGTGGTCGACAGGACGGACAGGTGGGGGCCCGCGAGGACGCGCTCGGCGGTCTGCCGGGCGACGTCGTGGGGGCTGCCGTGCCGATAGGGGTCGAGGAATCTCTGTGTCGTCATACCCCGTGCCGACCCGTGGCGCGGCCCGGAGGAATCGCGGCGGGCCCGATTCTTTCGGGCGGCCTCGCGAGTCGGTAGGTGATGTGACCGTGCCCGACGTGACGACGGACGACTTCGAGGAGGCGACGGCTCCCTACCGGCGGGAGCTGTTCGCGCACTGCTACCGGATGACGGGTTCCCTCGGCGACGCCGAGGACCTGGTCCAGGAGACGTACCTGCGGGCGTGGCGGTCGTTCGACGGGTTCGAGGGCCGGTCCTCCGTGCGGACGTGGCTCTACCGGATCGCGACCAACGTGTGCCTGTCCGCGCTGGACCGCGCGCGACGGCGTCCTCTGCCGTCGGGGCTCGGCGCCCCGACGGACGACCCGTACGCTCCGGTGGCGTCGCCGCCCGGCGAGGTGGTGTGGCTCGAGCCGGTGCCGGACGGCCTCGTGCTCGACGAGCGTGCCGACCCCGCGGAGGTCGTCGCCGCACGCCACCGGGTGCGGCTCGCCCTGGTGGCGTCGTTGCAGCTCCTCCCGCCTCGTCAACGTGCCGCCCTGGTCCTGTGCGAGGTGCTCGAGCTCCCCGCGGCCGAGGCGGCGGAACTGCTCGGGGTGTCGGTCGTCGCGGTCAAGAGCCTCCTGCAGCGTGCGCGGGGCCGCCTCGCCGAGTCGTCCGTCAGCGACTCCGACCTCGTCGAGCCCACGGACCCCGCGGCCCGGCTGGTCCTGGACCGGTACATGGCGGCCTTCGAACGGTCCGACGCCGGGGCGGTCGCGCGCCTGCTCACGGAGGACACCGTCCTGGAGATGACCGGGACGACGACCTGGTTCTCGGGCAACGCCACGTGTGCCCCGTTCGTCGAGGCTCAGGCCGTCGGGCACCCCGGGGACTGGCGGATGCTTCCTGTCGCGGCGAACGGTCAGCTCGGCGCGGCGGCGTACCACCGCGGGGCGGGGCGGACGTACCTCCCGTTCGCGATCGTCGTGCTCGCGACGACCAGGTCCCACCTGAGCCGGATCACCTTGTTCACCGATCCGGGACTCTTCCCACGATTCGGGCTGCCGGCCTTCCTCGAGCGGTGATTCCACGCCGGCGAGCCGTGGGGTGGCGTCTCGACGGCGTCAGCCGAGCACGTCGGCGAGGTCGAGCCGGGCGAGGCGCTCGGGGTCGGCGAGGATGTCGATCTCGGTGACGCGGCCGTCGTCGACGGTGAAGCCGAGGACCGCGAACGGCCTGCCGTGCGGCGCGACGAGGACCCCGGCGACCCCGTTGACGAGCACCAGGCGCGCAGCCGAGGACAGGGTCGCGAACTGGCGTGCCTGCGCGATGACGGCCTCCGGACCCCGGACGGTGCGCGACGGGCCGGCGGGGCCCGCACCCGCGTCGGCGCGCAGCGTGACGTCGGGGGCGAGCAGGTGAGCGAGGCGCTCGAGGTCGCCGTCCCGCGACGCCGCGACGAACGCCTCGACGACGTCGCGGTGGTGTCGCGCGTCGGCCCCGCGCACCCGGCCCGGGTCGGCGTGCGGGCCCGCCGCGCGCAGGCGGCCGCGCGCCCGGCTCGCGAGCTGCTTCGCGGCGCCCGGGGAGCGGTCGAGGACGGCGCCGATCTCGTCGAACGGCACCGCGAACACGTCGTGCAGCACGAACGCGAGCCGTTCCGACGGCGACAGCGTGTCGAGGACGACCAGCAGCGCGAGGCCCACCGAGTCCGCGAGGAGCGCCCGCTCCTCCGGGCCCTCCACGGCGACCGTCCCGGAGCCCGGCAGCGCCCGGACCACCGGGTCGGGCACGTGGACGTCGAGCGGGTCCTCGCGGCGCGCCGCCCGCGAGCGCAGCAGGTCCAGGCACACCCGCGAGACGACGGTCGTGAGCCAGGCCCGCAGGTTCACGACGTCGTCCGTGCCGGACCGCGACATCCGCAGCCACGTCTCCTGCACGGCGTCGTCGGCCTCGGTCAGGGAGCCGAGCATGCGGTACGCCACCCCGCGCAGGTGCGCCCGGTGCGCCTCGAAGAGCTCCGCGTCGTCCACCGTGTTACCTCCGGTCCTCGGGTTCCGTCCACGGGGTAGACGGTCCGCACGCGACCAACGTAACGACGAGGAGCCAGACATGAGCGACCCCACCACGAACGCGAGCCCTGCAGCGACGGGCGCGAGCCCCACCACCGGCGAGTCCCGGACGATCGCGGCGCAGGGCCTGGCGAACCGGATCGTCCGGGCGGTGCTGCGCACCCCGGGCCTCGACCGGGTCGCCGGGCGGCGCCTGGTCACCCTGTACGTCGTCGGGCGCACGTCCGGGAGGCGCTACACCGTCCCGGTCGCGTACGCGGCGCACGAGGGGTCGCTCCTGGTCGGCACCCCGGCTCGGTGGGGTCGCAACCTCCGCACCGGCGAGCCCCTCGAGGTCCGGCTGCGGGGCCGGCGTCGGACCGTGGACGTCGAGGTACTCACCGCGCAGGAGGACGTCGTGGCCGCGTACGCGGTGATGTGCCGCGAGAACAAGACGTTCGCGTCGCTCAACGACGTCCGCCGCGCCGACGACGGCACACCCGTGGCCGAGGACCTCGTCGCCGCATGGGCACGGGGCTCGCGCGCCTACCGCCTCACCCCGCGCTGATCCTCGCCGGACTCGCCCGCGAGCCCGTGCTGGGGCGCCCAGCCGTCGTCGCCCGCGAGGTAGGCGGCAATCGTGTTCGCCCGGGCGCCCGCCGCGTCGAGCTGAGGACGCTCGGGGGTCACGAGGGCGCCCGGGCCACGGTTGTGGAGCTCGGCGTTGCTGCCCGCCGTCCAGTCGTAGCCCGCCATGGTCGCCCAGGGGGCGGCGACGGCGAGGTGGGGGCCGAGGTACGAGTCGCGCACGACGGCGCGCGGCTCGTTGTCGGGGGCGCTGCTCGGGTGCCACGGGCGTCCCAGCGCGTAGCTGCCCGGGTCGGCGTCGGAGATCAGGCGCGAGCGCGTCACGAGGAACCCGTGCGCGGACGACGCCGACGTGCTGGGCGCGAGCACGTACCCGTTCGGGGTGCCGGTCCGGCGCAGCGCCTTGATGGTCGACCGGTCGATCACCGCGGTCGCGCGGCCGAAGACGAAGTCCACGTCGCCCTCGATCCAGCTGTCGTGCACGTACACGCGCGCGGGCACGTCGACGGCGGGGGAGTCGAGGTACAGGGTGTCCTGGTTGCCGAGGAACCGGACGTGGTCGAAGACGACCCGGTCCGCCGTCGTCTTGACCGCGACGGCCTGACGGTTCGCGATCTCGGGGTGGGCCGCCTCGTCGAACCCGTTGGCGAACGTCACGTCGCGGGCCTCGAACCCGTCGCCCGCGACCGTCACCGTCGCGCTCCCCGACGTGCCCCAGGTCCCTCCGTCGGGCTTCGGGGTGCCGTTCGCCCGGTCGTCCGTGATCACGACGTCGCCGGGGTCGCCCGTGGCACCCACGAGCCTGAGGCGCGGCTTGTCGGCCCCGATCACGACGCGGCCCTGGTAGACGCCCGGCCGGACGAGGATCTCCACCGGGCGGGACGAGCCCGCCGGCGCGAGGTCGACGGCCCCCTGGATCGTCGTCGCGTCGCCGGACCCGTCCGCGGCCACGACGAGGTCCGCGCCACCCCGGGCGTCGCCGTCGTGCCGGGCGACGGCGCCCGCCGGGGCGGCGAGCGCCAGCACCGGCAGCGCTACGAGGAGACCCGGCACCAGGCGCGCACGGCGGCGCGGTCGTCGGGAGTGGGGCGTGAGCATGCGGGCCTCCAGTGTCGTCGTCGACAGGCGCGCCCGTGGCGGGCGGCGCTGGTCCCAGGTCGGGAACCGGTTACAGACAATGCCGCGCGAAGCGCATGTCAGACAAGAGGCGCGCCCGAGAAACACCAGAAACCGGTTCGTCGCGAGCGAGGTGCCGCGCACGACGGGTCACGGCCCGAGACGAGCGTCCCGGGCCGTGACCCCGTGCCGCCGACGTCAGCGGTGCAGGTCGAAGCGGTCGAGCTCCATGACCTTGACCCACGCGGCGACGAAATCGTCGACCAGCTGACGCTCGGCGTCACGGGACGCGTACACCTCGGCGACGGCGCGCAGCTCGGAGTTCGCGCCGAACACGAGGTCGGCGCGCGTGCCCACCCACCTCACCTCGCCCGTCGTCCGGTCGACGCCCTGGTAGGCGTGCTTGCCCGGGTCGAGCGCCGTCCAGCGGGTGCCCATGTCGAGGACGTTGACGAAGAAGTCGTTCGTCAGCACGCCCGGCCGGTGCGTGAGCACGCCGTGGGCCGACCCGTCGTGGGCCGCGCCGAGCACCCGCAGGCCGCCGACGAGCACCGTCATCTCGGGCACGCTCAGCGCGAGCAGGTTCGCCCGGTCGACCAGGTGGTACTCGGCCGGCATGGCCGCGCCGGGGCCCACGTAGTTGCGGAACCCGTCCGCGACCGGCTCGAGGTAGCCGAAGGACTCGACGTCCGTCTGTTCCTGGGTGGCGTCGACGCGGCCCGGCGTGAACGGGACCGTGACGGCGTGCCCGGCGGCCTCGGCCGCGAGCTCGACGCCGACGCCGCCCGCGAGGACGATCAGGTCGGCCATCGAGACGCCCGTGCCGGACGCCTCACGGACCTGCTCGAGCGTCGCGAGGACGCGGCCGAGCCGGGCCGGGTTGTTGACGGCCCAGTCCTTCTGCGGGGCCAGGCGGATGCGCGCACCGTTCGCGCCGCCGCGCTTGTCGCTGCTGCGGAACGACGACGCGGACGCCCACGCCGTCGACACGAGCTCGGTCACGGTGAGGCCGGAGGCGCGCACCGCCGCCTTGAGCGCGGCGACGTCGTCGGCCGTGAGGGTGCCGGCCGGTGCGGGCAACGGGTCCTGCCACAGGAACTGCTCGGCCGGGACCTCGGCGCCCACGTAGCGGGAGACGGGGCCCATGTCACGGTGCGTCAGCTTGAACCAGGCGCGGGCGAACGCCGCGGCGAACGCGTCCTGGTCGTCCTTGAAGCGGCGCGCGATCTGCTCGTACACCGGGTCGACGCGCAGCGCGAGGTCGGACGTGAGCATGCGGGGCTCGCGCCGCCCGTCCGAGTGCGCCAACGGCACCATGTCGTCGCCGCCGCCGTCCTTCGGGCGCCACTGCTTCGCGCCCGCCGCCGATTCCATGAGCTCCCACTCATAGGCGAACAGGATGTGGAAGAACTCGTTGTCCCAGCGGGTCGGGTGGTACGTCCACGTCACCTCGAGGCCCGAGGTGATGGTGTCGTCGCCGTGCCCTGTGCCGTGGGCGTTCGTCCAGCCGATGCCCTGGTCGCCCAGGTCCGCGGCCTCGGGGGCGGCGCCGACGTTGCTGTCGGGCGCGGCGCCGTGCGTCTTGCCGAACGTGTGCCCGCCCGCGATGAGCGCGACGGTCTCCTCGTCGTCCATCGCCATGCGCTTGAACGTCTCGCGCACGTCGTGGGCCGACGCGAGCGGGTCCGGGTTGCCCGCCGGGCCCTCCGGGTTGACGTAGATGAGCCCCATCTGGACCGCCGCCAGCGGCCGCTCGAGCTCGTGCTCCCCGTGGTAGCGCTCGTCGCCGAGCCAGGTCGTCTCCGGGCCCCAGTACACGTCGTCGTCCGGCTCCCAGGCGTCCACGCGACCGCCGGCGAACCCCAGGGTCTCGAAGCCCATCGTCTCCAGCGCGACGTTGCCCGCGAGGATCATGAGGTCCGCCCAGGACAGGCTGCGCCCGTACTTCTGCTTGACGGGCCACAGCAGGCGTCGCGCCTTGTCGAGGTTCACGTTGTCGGGCCAGCTGTTGAGCGGGGCGAACCGCTGCTGACCGGTGCCGCCGCCCCCGCGGCCGTCCAGCACGCGGTACGTGCCGGCGCTGTGCCAGGCCATCCGGACGACGAGCGGGCCGTAGTGGCCGAAGTCCGCGGGCCACCAGTCCTGGGAGGTGGTGAGGACCTCGGCGATGTCCTGCTTCACGGCGGCCAGGTCGAGCGCCTCGAACGCCGACGTGTAGTCGAAGTCCTCACCCAGCGGGTTCGCGACGGCCGGGTTCTTCGCGAGGATCTTCAGGTTGAGGCGCTCGGGCCACCACGCGCTGTTCGCGTTCCCGCTGGTCGGGTGCGGGGCTCGCGCGCCGTGGGGGACCGGGCAGCCGTCCTCGATCGGCTGGGTGGTGTCGTCGTCGGTCACGACGACGCCGTGCTCTTCGGGGGACGTGGACACAGGGGATCCTTCCGGTGGGTGACAGGGCAAAAGGGGTCAGCCGCGCCGGGCGGTGCAGTCGGCGCACAGGCCCGAGAAGACGACGTCCGCGGCCTCGATCGTGAAGCCGTGCGTGTCCGAGGGCGTGAGGCAGGGGGCGGCGCCGACGACGCAGTCGACGTCCTGGACCGTCCCGCACGCGCGGCACACGAGGTGGTGGTGGTTGTCGGCGACGCGGGTCTCGTAGCGCCACGCGTGCCCGGGCAGGTCGATGCGCCGGACGAGGCCGGCCTCCTCGAGGGCGGCGACGACGCCGTAGACGGTCTGCGCGCTCACGGCACCCAGGCGGGGCTCGAGGCGCCGGACGAGCTCGTCGGCCTCGGCGTGCGGGGCGGCCTGGAGCTCGTCGAGGACGGCGAGGCGCTGCTGCGTGACGCGCAGGCCCGCGTCGCGCAGGGCGCGGCTCCAGTCGGGCGACATGCGCCTCAGGCTACAGGTTGTCTTGAGTGAGTCAAGACAACTGCCGTCGCGCGCTGTCGTGCGCGTCCGGCGCGGACGTCCTCACGGGCGCCGGTCTCGCGCGGTCGCTGACCGGGGTCGAGGCCGTCGTCGACGTGAGCAACCGCACCACGCTGTCCGCACGCCAGGCGCGCCGGTTCTCCGAGACCGCGACGAAGAACCTGCTCGCGGCCGAGCACGAGCTCGCCGACCTGGCCCGCCGCCGGCTCGCGCACGACGGCGTCCGGCGTCGGGTCCTCGAGCTGCGGACGCCCGGTGCGTACGGACGCGGCGGGGACATGGCGGCCGCGCTCGCGCCGCTCGCGAAGCACCGCGGTGACGTGGCGTTCGTCCACCAGTCGCTCTACCACCCGGTCACGGACGCCGCGCAGGACACGCCCAGCCACGTCGAGTTCGCGCACGGCCCCTACCTGACCGCCGCCGCCATGGCGTGGTCCTAGGACGGCTACGCGCCCGACGAGAACGTCCGCACCGAGATCACCGTCTCGCCGCTCCGGGCCACGCACGCCCAGCTCACCGACCTGCCGTCGGCGTTCGTCCTCGCGGACGAGAACGACGTGCTGCGGGACGAGGGCGAGGCCTACGCCCGTCTCCTGGCCGAGTCGGACGTGCCGACCACCAGCGTCCGCTACAACGGCACGATCCACCACGTCATGATGCTCAACCACGTGCGGTCGTCCCGGGCCGCGAGCGCGGCCGTCGAGCAAGCCGTCCACTTCCTCCCGTGAGCGGTGGGCCGTTCAGCGCCGGAACCGCTCCAGCTTGTCGGGGTTGAGGATGACGAGGAGCTTCTCGATGCCGGCGTCGGAGCCGTCGGTGGACAGGAGCGCGATGGGCTCGTCGGCGGGGTCGCGGACGACGAGGGCCTCGCCGCCGTTGACGTCGGCGATCTCGAAGGTGGACCGGGACCAGTACTTGCGGATCACGTTGTCGAGGAAGTTGACGACGCGGTCGCGGCCGACGATGTCGCGTCGGGACGCGTAGACCTTGCCTCCGCCGTCCGAGTAGGACACGGCGTCCTCGGCGAAGAGCTGTTCGAGCTCGTCGACGCGGCCGCCGCGGGCTGCGGCGACGAACGCCTCGAGGAGGCGGCGCTGCACGGGTGCGGGGGCGGTCGCGGTGCGTTCGGACGTGAGGCGGAGGCGGGCGCGCCGTGCGAGCTGGCGGGCGTTCGGCTCGGACGTCTCGAGGATCTCGGCGATGCGGCGGTAGGGGTAGCCGAAGGCTTCGTGCAGGACGTAGGCGGCGCGCTCGACGGGGTTGAGCTTCTCGAGCAGCAGGAGGACGGCGAGCTCGAGGGCTTCGTCGCGTTCGGCGCCCAGCAGCGGGTCGGCGGCGGTGTCCACAGGTTCGGGCAGCCACTGGCCCACGTAGCTCTCGCGTCTCGCCCGCGCGCTCGTGGCGGCGTTGATGGCGAGGCGGGTGGTGGTGGTGGTGAGGAACGCGGCCGGGTTCTGCACTCCGCGCCGGTCGGCGTTCTGCCAGCGGATCCACGCGTCCTGGACGACGTCCTCCGCGTCCGCGACGGATCCGAGCATCCGGTAGGCGATGCCGAACAGCTGGGGACGCACGTCGAGGAAGCCGGCGAGGCCGTCGTCGTGGACCGCGGTGCCGGTGTTGTCGTCCGGGGCGGTGCTGGGTGCCGTCGAGGGGGTCACGGGGAACAGACTAGGGCGCGCGGGCCGCGCGTGCGGCCGCCCCGGGTGGGACGGCCGCACGGCCGTGACCTGCGTCGACGTGGGCGCTGTCGCGGTCACGCCGCCTGCTCGGCCTGCGCCTTCTTCCATGCGGCCAGGGTGGTGCTGCCGAGGACCACGTGGTCGCCCTCGGGCACGAGCGAGTGGTCGTCGACGAGGGCGCCCCAGTAGCGGGCGTCGGGGTCGGTGACGACGTCGCGGGGGTCGCCCGCCTCGGTGAGCTCGGCGCGCAGCAGCTCGTCGTAGCGGAAGCGCTCGGGTCCGCCGACCTCGACGTCCGTGTTCGCGGGGCCGTGCAGGACGGCGTCGACGACCGCAGCCGCGACGTCGCTGGACGCCATCGGCTGGAACGCGACCGGCGGGACGCGCACGACCCCGTCGACGGTCTGGGAGTCGGCGAGGGTGGGCAGGAACTCGAAGAACTGGGTGGCGTGCACGATCGTCCACTCGACGGGTGCGGCCTGGACGAGGTCCTCCTGCGCGACCTTGGCCTGGAAGTAGGAGTTCTCGGGCTGGCGGCGGGTCCCGACGATCGAGAGCGCGACGTGGCGGGGCACGCCCGCCGCCTGCTCGGCGGCGAGGACGTTGGTCGTCGAGCGGGTGAAGAAGTCGAGGACCTCCTCGGGCACGAAGGTGGGCGAGCCGGCGACGTCGGCCACGACGTCGGCGCCCTGGAGCACCTCCGCGAGGCCTTCGCCGGTCAGGGTGTTCACGCCCGTGCTGGGGGCCGCGGCGACGGCCTCGTGGCCCTGCTCGCGCAGCGCGGTGACGACCTGGGAGCCGATGCGGCCGGTGCCGCCGATGACGACGATCTTCATGGTTCTTCCCTCCGTCTTGCTGGACAGTGCGGGTCCCGGGCGGGGCGTGCCCGCCCGGTCGTCATACCGACCGGGCGGCGGCCTCGGTCGTGACAGGTTCGGGTGTGACGGGCGCCACGTCGTGGGGCGGGACGGCGTCGTGGAGCAGGAGGTCGGGCTCGCCGCCGGCGAGGAAGGCCGCGCGCGGCTTCTGCACGGTGGGCAGGGCGACGATGTCGCGTCCGAGCACGAGGCTCGCCGTCCAGCCGAGGGCGACGCGGATCTTGCGTTCCCACGTGGGGACCGCGAGCACGTGGTACGAGCGGTGCATGAGCCAGGCGGGAAGGCCCGTCACGACGATCCGGCGGTACTGGAAGATGCCGTGCCCGAGCCCGAGGGTGGCGACCGTCCCGAGGCTGTGGTGCACGTAGCGGCGGGGTGGGCGGCCGCGCAGGTCCGCGAGGATGTTGCGCGCGAGCAGGCGGCCCTGCCGGACGGCGTGCTGTGCGTTGGGGACGGTGCGCGCGCCGGGCACGGGCGAGGCGAGGTCGGGGATCGCGGCGTTGTCGCCGGCGGCCCAGGCGTGCGGGACGGAGTGCTCGTCGGTGCCGACGCGCAGGTCGGCACGTGCGACCACGAGGCCGCGCTCGTCCACCGGCAGGTCCGTCTGGCGTGCCACCACCGGGTTCGTGCCGTTGCCGGCGGCCCAGACGAGGAGCCCGGCGTCGACGGAGGTGCCGTCCGCGAGCTCGACGTGCCCGCCTTCGGCGGACCGGACGGTCGTGCCGAGGTGGAGGATGCCGCCCCGGCCCTCGAGGTGGCGGACCACCCAGCGGCCCGGCCGCTCCGTGACCTCGGGGAGGATCCGGTCGTGGGCCTCCACCAGGTGCAGGCGAGGCTCCGACGGGTCGATCTCGGGGTAGCGGCGGACCAGGCTCGCGGTGAGCCCGAGCAGCTCGCCGAAGACCTCGACACCCGTGAACCCGCCGCCGACGACGACGGTCGTGAGGAGCCGGGAGCGGGCCGGCCCGGCGGGCAGGCACGCGGCCCGCTCGAAGGACGTGAGGAGACGGTCGCGGACGGCGACCGCCTCCTCGACGTGCTTGAACCCGATGCCCTCCTCGGCGAGCCCCGGGATGGGGAAGGATCGGGTCACCGCGCCGGCCGTCACGACGATCGTGTCGTAGTGCAGCGTGCGGGGCAGACCGTCGGCCGTGCGCACGGTGGCGGACCGGTGCGCGTGGTCGATCGACGTGACGTATCCCGTCACCACGTGGGTGCGCCGCAGGTGGCGACGGAGGGAGACGGCGGTGTGGCGGGGCTCGATCGACCCGGCCGCGACCTCGGGGAGGAACGGCTGGTAGGTCATGTAGCCCCGCGGGTCCACCAGCGTGACCTCCGCCTCCCCGCGGCGCATCCGACGCTCGAGGTGCCAGGCGGTGTAGAAGCCGGCGTAGCCTCCGCCGACGACGAGGATCCTTCTCACGACTACCTCCTGATGGTGTGTCTCACCCCATCGACCAGGTAGCCCCCGCGGACGTGACAGTCAGCGCACGGGGAAGTTGCTCCGCAGGACGCCGCGGGGGTCGCGGTCCTCCTTGAGCGCCCGGAGCCGGGCCATCGCCGCCTCCCCGAGCGCGTCCCCGAGCGTCTCGTGGGGCGCGAGGAACGTCACGGGCTTGCGGCCGCTCGTGGGGAGGGCGGCCGCGAGCTCGGCCTGCCGCGCCCCGACCGCCGCCGCGACGTCGGGGCCGAGGGGGAGCCCGAACAGGTAGACCGCGTACGGCTCGGTCAGCGCACCGTGCGGGCTGTCGGACGGCCGGGCGAGCGCGCCCCCGAGGTGCCGGATCTGCACGGCGACGAGGGGCGCGACGGGCCCCGCGAGGAGGGTGGCGACCACGTCGTCGTCGAGCGCCGTGAGCAGCTCGGTGTGCGAGAGGCCGGCCGCCGGGTCGGTGGGCTCGCCGGTGATGCTGCCGAGCTCGGCGACGGTCATCGCCCGGCGGGTGTCCGCGATCGGGGCGGGCAGCGCGTCGAGGGCCGCGAGGAGCGCTCGAGCCCGGTCCTCGTCCCCGAGGTACGTGACGTCGATCGCGACCATGGGCTCGGCGCCCGGGAACTGTGCGAGGGAGAGCCACGCGGTGAGCTCGTCGGGGGCGTCCGCGGTCAGGGCGCGGTACGCGTCGACGACCGCCCGCGTGTGCTCGCCGGCCCACAGGACCCGGCCGCCGAAGACCTCCGGCGCCGCGTGCAGCGCGAGCTCGACCGCGGTCACGACGACGAGGTCGCCGCCACCGCCGCGCAGCGCCCAGAAGAGCTCGGGATCCGTCTGGGCGGTCACGTGCTGCGGGCGGCCCGCCGCGTCCACGACGTCGAACGCCGTCGCGGAGTCGGCGACCCAGCCGAACGCGCGCCCGAACCAGGACAGGCCGCCGCCCAGGACGACCCCGGTCACGCTGACGACGGGCGAGCTTCCCGGCAGCGCCGTGAGCCCGTGCTCGGCGGCCGCCGCCTGCAGCGCACCCGAGCGGACGCCCGCGCCGATCACGGCGCGGCGCGCCTCCGCGTCGATCGTGATCGAGTCGAGCAGGCCGGTGCGCAGGACGATCGCATCGCGGGTACGCCCCGTCGCGCCGTGCCCGTTCGGCTGGGTGGCGACGGTCGCGCCGCGCTCGGCCGCGTACCGGACGAGGGCCGCGACGTCGTCGGCGTCCACCGCCTCGACGACCGCCGCGGCGGGCTGGTCGACGGCCCGGTTCCAGGGCAGCCGGACGTCGTCGAAGCCGGCGTCGCCCGGCAGCCAGACGCGACCGCGGACCGCGGAGCGCAGGTCCTCGTGAGGCGCGGAGGTGGTGGGGGAGGCGGAGCTGGTCATGGCGAGGTCCTTCCGTGGTCCTGAGGGTTACGCCTCTACGTCGGATGCGCCCGCGAGGATGTGACACGACGATGTGAGGCGGCGGCCGACCGGCCGCCCGGACCGACGTGAGGAATGCCTGTGACACCGACGAACACCCTCCCGGGCGTGTCGCCCGACGAGCTCGCCGACGCCTTCGTCGCGCAGCGTCCCCGGCTGCGCGCCATCGCGACCCGCACGCTGGGGTCGGTCTGGGACGCCGAGGACGTGGTGCAGGAGGCGTGGCTGCGCCTGCAGCGCACCGACGCGTCCACCATCGACAACCTCGAGGCGTGGCTGACGACCGTGGTCTCGCGGGCGTGCGTCGACCACCTGCGGCGCCGGGGCGCGCGCCCGGACACCTGGGGCGACGAGCTCCCCGACGAGACCGGAGCCGCCGAGGACCTGACGGTCGAGGGACCCGAGCAGACCGCGCTGCGCGCCGAGGACGTCGGCCTCGCGCTCGACGCGGTCCTCGACTCGCTCGGCCCGCTCGAGCGGCTGTCGTTCGTGCTCCACGACGTCTTCGGGCTGTCCTTCGACGACGTCGCTCCCGTGGTCGACCGGTCGTCAGCGGCGGCCCGGCAGCTCGCGTCGCGGGCACGCCGCAAGGTGCGCGGTGCCGACCCCGAGGGCGACCGGAGCCGCCGCACCGAGGCTGTCGACGTGTTCCTCCGCGCGGCGCGCGAGGGCGACTTCGGCGGGCTCCTGCAGCTCCTCGACCCCGACGTCGAGCTCCGCGCCGACGACGCCGTGATCGCCTCGGCCGCCCCGCACGCGGACGAGGGCGCCCCGCTCCTCGCGTCGTCGATCACCGGTGCCGACGCGGTCGCGCGCGTGTTCGCGGGGCGCGCCGCGGGCGCGTCCGTCGCGCTCGTCGACGGGATCCCCGGTGCCGCCTACGCGCCGGGCGGCGTCGCGCGAGGCGTCTACTCGGTCCGGATCGAGGGCGGCCGGATCACGCGGATCGAGGTCATCGCGGCGCCCGCGGTCCTCGCGGACCTCGACGTCGTCCTGGCCTGACGGCTCTCGCGAGCCCTCCGCACGACGACGGGGGCGGGCGTCGCACCT